>CBDTVQ010000266.1:0-3500 GCA_965364045.1 uncultured Tessaracoccus sp.
CCTTGCCGCCGTTGTTCAAGGTGTCCACCGCCGCCCTGTCCAGCGCCTCACACTCTGCGTAGCGCTCATCCTTGCCGAGGCGGACGACCGCGAGGTCATCCCCGGAGGTGCGCTCCCAGCACCACGGCTGTGCCCGCACGAAGATCGTGTCGACACGACCCTCCGCGGCCGCCACCTGGACGGAAGCCAGATCACTGGCACCACGGCCGGTCCCGTTCAACTCGTGGAAGCGATCGATCACTGTCTGCCGCTCGGCTCGCAGCCGAGTCTCCACCAGCGGCCAGGCCAGTTCATGCAACTGGTCCACCGACAGATCGTCCGGGTTGCGGATGACGGCCTCGTCGAGGACGTGGCTGTACTTGTTGGCGTCGCGGTATGCAGCGACCGAGGCATCGAGACCCACCAGGACCAGCGGAGCTTGCTGATCGCGCAGGATCTCTGTCATGCCGTCGGCAACCTGTCGCATGAAGAGGTTGAGGTCGTTCTCCTTGGAGGAGTCGTCGCCGGTGCCGTGACCGTAGAACACGGCCCGGCCTCGACCACCGGTGCTTGCCGGGCGAGTCATCGTGTTGGAACGCGGCTCTGCCGGCTCGATCGCATCCTTGAGGCTCGTGGGGACGTCGTCGAGTTCAACCTGCACCACTGAGTGACGGCTGCCATTCAGCAGGCGCACCTCGTTCTGGCTCAAACCGAGCATCAGATAGTGCTCGTCCCCGGACAGCAGGTGCATCAGGGGTCCTGTGATGAAGCGGTCGCCGACGGTGGCGAGCTCTGGCAGGGGGGCAGGGAGGCGGTATGACTGGTGTGAGCCCGGCGTCAGGAACATTGCCAGCCCGTCGCTCATGTACTGCCACGCCATGCTGTCCTGTTGCAGATCCCGCGCGGGTTTCAGGAGTGCTTCGACGTCGGGGCGTCGCATCTCCTCCTTAAGGACGGCCTCGACGCCGCTCACGAGGTTCTTCCACTGGAGTTGGTCTGCCTGCACCTCACTCCCGTAGCGGTGAGTGGGCATGAACAGGGAGACGTGAATTCCGTCTCCACCTGCGGTTGCGAGCTTCTGAATGTCTTTGTCAGTGAGTAGATCCATGACGGCCTTTCCTTTCCTTGGCTGTCCTGTCAACCCTATCGAGTCCTGCCGGCCCCGGACGGGAGGGGGTGATGACGGAGGACGGCGGCAGCCCACCGGTTTGGCTCAGTCCAAGAACGAAAAACGGTACTCAGCCCGGGAGTCCGGTGACCTGCGTTTGCCGGGCATCCTGAATGGTGACCAGGTGGACATCGCCGGTGAGGTGAACAGTGTGCCGGGTGGCGTGGTCGCCGGAGGATGACCCGACCCAGACGCTGATCTCGCCGGGCTCGACGACGCGCTGCATCCGGCGGTCCGTCAACGCGAGGCGCGTGGCCGGCACGATGTACCTGAGTTTCGTGCTCTCGCCCGGTTCGAGCTCCACCCGCGCGAAGCCGACGAGCTGTGACAGCGGCCGGGTCACGCTCGCCACGGGGTCGTGGGCGTACAACTGCACCACGTCGCCGCCTCGTCGGCCACCCGTGTTCCGGACCTCGTCGTCGACTTCAAGCACGCCCGACGTCGGCACCTCCGATGAGACCTTGATGATGGTGCGATCAAAGCTGGTGTAGGACAAACCGTGCCTGAAGTGGGCTGCTGGCGTCGTGTCCAGGGTGCTCACCCTGCTGGGCGCGCCCAGTTGCGGATGGAGATAGGAGAAGGGTTGCGAGCCGCCCGATCGGGGGAGTGTGACGGGCAGACGTCCCGACGGATTCACCCTGCCTGTGAGGGCACCCGCGACGGCCGGTCCGCCCTCTTCGCCGGGGAAAAATGCCTGCACCACTGCAGCGCATCGCTCGAGCGCCCAGCCCACCGCGTAGGGCAACGGACAGGAGCAACGGTCGACTGATGGCGGGAGCTGCGGGGCTCCCCGGATGGGTCAGGACGTGGAAGAGCCTGGATGCGCTCGTTGGCAGCACCCAGGCTCCTCTCCGTCACAGTGGGCGGTCAGGTGCAGATGTCACATCAGCCGTTGCACAGATTGGCGTCGATGGACGTCTTCTTCGCGACTGTCACCGAGTCGAACGTGGCCAGGGCAGGGTTCTTCGTCAAGTTGTCTGCAAAGTTGCCGACGGGCTGGCCGGTCAGCGGGTCTGTTCCCGTTTGTGCCTCCATGGTGAGCATGATGTGGTGGTTGGTGTTCTGTGAGATGAACTTGGGATTGGTCACCTTGAATTGCCGGACGCCGTCCACGGAGTACACCTGGCACTGCTTGTTCCACTCCAGTGTGTAGGTGTGAGTGCCGGTTTGGACGCCCTTGCCATCCGTCCACTTGCTGGGATCGTCGCTGCGGCCGTCGTGGACAGCGCTGTTGTAGGCGGTGTTCCACGCCGGGCTGTACTCGAACACGTCGTATTCGCTGCCAGTGCTGGCAATGCCGTCCGCAGCGTAGTCGACGCCTTGGCTGTTCTTTCCCAGTGCATACATCCAACCGGCTGCCCACGCGCCCTTTGCCCGCACGTTTGAGACATCTGCCTTGTACTCGATCTTGATTGTCGAGTCCGAACCGGGGCCGAATGTCTGGTGAGAGATGAGGTAGCAGGCGTGGTGTTGGTCGCCGACCTTTTTGACAGACAACTTCAGTTTGCCTCCACCCTGCGAACAGGCGTCCTTGTTGTTGACGGCAAAGCGATTGCCTGAGGTCCAAGTGGGTACGTAGAAGTTCGACGACGTGGTTGAGCCGTCAAAGCTGTCGCTGAAGATCGTGGCGTAGCCGGCTGTGACTTGTACAACATTGGACATGATCGAGAAGGAGTAGGGGTTGGTGTCCCTGTCGATTGACGTCACCGAGTAGTTGCCAGTCTTGGGTGCCTTGTAGGAGTTGGTTGAGATGGTCGTCGATTAGGAGTTGTTGTAGTAGATGTTGTGGCCCTCTGCAGTGGGCACCGTCGGCCAGGAGATGGTGGCACCGCTATTGGAGACAACCGGTGCGGCAGGCTTGGTGGCGGCCTGGGCCGCGGCGGGAGCGAGGCTGATCGCCAGCAGCAGGGCTGCGAGTGACGCCATGAATTTCTTCTTCAACTCGGTACCTCCGAATCGTGGGCGGTGCTTCAGACCGCACGGGGGGCTTGACGGTCGTCAAGTGAGACAGGGACTAGGCAGGGGGAGCACTCTTTGTGAGCGTTCACATAAATCTGTTGAGGAGTAGGACAAAGTGATGCCCTGAGGGAATTCTCCATCGCCGATCGGGTAGCTGGGAATGACCTGTGAGAGTTCGGGTGACACGGAGCCTGGCTGGGCGGGCCGGACCCGGCGTAGTGGAGCGGCCGAGGTTGACCGGCCAGGATGGAGGGCTAGCCTCGGCTCATGCCCGGTCTCTCTCGTCACCACCACGGCAGTGGGTACAACCCCCCGCTGCTTCTCCTACACGGTGTCATGGATGACGGGGGCTGCTGGCCCGACGCTGTTGAGCGTTGGCAGGGCAAGTGGAGTG
>CBDTVQ010000267.1:0-3497 GCA_965364045.1 uncultured Tessaracoccus sp.
CACCTCGCCGGTGATCTCGTGGCCGAGCGTCTGTCCCACGGGGGCAGTGGTGCGGCCGCGCACCATGTGTTGATCGCTGCCACAAATGTTGGTGGTGACGATCTTGAGGATCACCGCGTGCGGGGCGCTCTTCTTCAGGCCCAAACCGGTGACGACATCGTGGGGGAGTTCCAGCTTGGGGTAGTCGATGGACTCGACGGCGGTTTCTCCCGGGCCCTTGTAGACGACTATGCGGTTACTGCTCATGGGATGCATCTTCCCTTCTGTCATGGGGTCCGTTGAGGGACAGCCACGGTTGGACGGATCGGCGTCTTCGCCTGATCGTCTCGGTCACCTGACAACGTCGGTGGACACTTGATATTGCTCTGACAAGGCTGTGTTGTCAAGGGCGGAGAGCCTATTTGTCAGGTGGCAGGTGGCAGGTGGCAGGTGGTGGTGGGGGAGTGGCGGTCGGACCGGTTGGTGGACGGATGGACATGGCCCCTGGAGCAGGTAAGGGTAGCCTTGCCATCGTGACTGTTGAGGCTGTGAAGAATGACAAGAACATGGTCCGCGAGGCTGAGGTCTTGGGAGTCGAGTGGCTCTCGCCCGGACTCGTTCGACTTTCCTTCACGGGTGAGGCCCTGCGCGGCATCCCGGAGTTGGGCTGTACCGACCACTACATCAAGTTCTTCTTCCCGCCGGAGGGCGCTGGCTACCGCTGGCCGTTCGATCCGCCGCAGCTGCGCGCGACATTGCCTGCTGAGCAACGGCCGGTCACACGCACCTACACCGTTCGATCGTTCGACCGGGAAAGCAACGTTTTGGCCGTGGACTTTGTCGTCCATGGCGATGTTGGACTGGCGGGGCCGTGGGCGGCCAAAGCTGTTCCTGGTGACCGAATCGGTTTTCGTGGGCCGGGCGGAAAGTTTGTTCCGGATCCCTCTGCCGATGCGCTGCTGCTCGTGGGGGATGAGGCCGCGATTCCAGCCATCGCAGCCACCTTGGAGGCGCTGCCACACGACGTCGTTGCCCAAGTGTTCGTGGAGGTCAACGACGAAGATCATCGCGTCGCACTTCCTCTCACTGATCGCACCACCGTCCATTGGGTGCACCGAGACGGTCATTCTCATGGCGTTGGCCTGGCCGAGGCAGTGCGCAACGCCCCGTATCCCGAAGGATCCGTGCAGGCTTTTGTCCACGGCAACGCCCACATGGTGAAAGACATCCGTCGCTATCTCTTCGTGGAGAGGGGCCTCGAAAAGGCACGCGCATCCATCTCCGGCTACTGGCGCACCGATTACACCGAAGACGCCTGGCAGGCCAGCAAGCACGAGTTCGTCAGGGCCATGGAGGCTGAAGAAGCGGCAGCGGAAAGCTCCTGACGCGGGCGACGTTGAAATCGCTGGGACTGGGCGAGGACGTGGCCCAAGCTGAGGAGATGGCCAGAGACATTGGCCGTCCTCTCGCTCTGCAGCAGGTGGGTCCGCGAGCTGCCCGAATAGGTGGCAACCCCGGTGTCCACGTTCAGACCATCGCGGGCTTGCAGACCGGACGCCAGTTCTCCGGCGCCAACTGCACTCTGGCGTCGTCGCTCTGTCCCGACAGGTCCCGACAGAGATCGATTGCCTCGGTGAGAAGTGCATGGAGCCGGATGGCAGGATCCGGAACACAGGCGAAGGCGATGGATCGAACGGCACACTCGACGACGGTGGGTGCAGGGGATTGGTAGCCAACGCTGCGAGACTGTGACATGAAGTTGCGAGCCCAGCGCTCCGCCATCGGAACTTCGTTGAATGCTTCACGTGTAACAGCGGTGAGGCTGCCCCGGGGACGGCCCTCCACCTCCGCGTACAGGCGCTCGGTGGCTAGCATTCCCACGGCGAGTGATCGCTGGCTGGCCTCGGCCGCCACGGGAAGAGCATGCGCTGCGGCGAGCAGGGTCAGTTGGTGATCCCACCGCGGATCCAGACCCTGGAGCCCGATGACGGACGGGATCAGGATTGCGAGCCGCGGGCGTTCTGCGTCGTCGGTGAAATCGTTCACCAGGCGTGCCATGTGCGCGAGCAGGCGATGAGTGCAGGCGGGGCTGTCGCTCCAGCGCTCACCAGCCAGGTAGGAGGCGAGCTCCATGAAGCAGGCACCCTTGCGAGCGCTCCGATGCTTACCACGCCCCAGAAGGGGAAGGACGTCGTACTGACCTGATTGTCTTGTCACGAGTTCCACCTGCCGATCGTTGCCGGTGCACATGCACGTGAATCGCACTGCTGTAAATGAATTGTGCTTCCAATGAGTCGGCAGAACAAGACCTGGTGTCCAGATCGTTACATGAAGGTGCGCAACTACAATGGGCCCCCGTGTTAGGAGGTGAGGTCCGTGCGCCCCACCCAACAGTCCCTGGCAGCCATCGCATGCGTCGCTGCGCTGACCCTGCCAGCCTGCGCTGACCCCTCCGCGTCGACGCCTCCGGCCGCCACCGCATCGGCGTCACCCGACGCTACGGAGACCGAGTCCAACCCGGCTGATTCAGGGACCCCGACTGACAGCTCAAAGCCTTCAACAGCACTGATCTCATCCGCCCAGGAGGTTTCCACACAGTTGGGTGCTCCGTGGTCCGTCGCCTTCCACGAGGGGATTCCCCTGGTCAGCGAGCGGGACTCCGGCCGGATCCTTGAAATTGCCGAGGACGGAACGGCCCGCGAAATAGCTGTCATTGAAGAGTCATCCGCTCGCGGTGAAGGCGGTCTGCTGGGACTCGCCGTGGATGATCAGAACCGGTTGTTCGTGTACTACACAACCAGCGACGACAACCGCATTGCGCGGTTTGACGTCACCGGCGATGCCGGTTCGCTCTCCTTGGGTGAACCGACGATCATCCTGCAGGGTCTCAACAAATCCACCACCCACAACGGGGGGCGCATCGCCTTTGGGCCCGATGGCATGTTGTACGTCACGACAGGGGATGCAGGGGTGCCCAGGAGATCCCAGGACCTCAGAAGCCTCGCTGGCAAGATTCTGCGCCTGACCCCCGACGGCGACGTGCCGGCGGACAATCCCTTTGAGGGTTCCCCGGTGTGGACATGGGGGCATCGCAACGCGCAGGGGATTGCGTGGACTGAGGATGGCACGATGTTCGCCACCGAGTTCGGACAAGACACGTGGGATGAGTTGAACATCATTGAGGCCGGCAGCAATTATGGATGGCCGACGGTGGAGGGTCAGGCGGGCGACGACGACTTCGTCGATCCCGTGCAGCAGTGGCCACCGAAACAGGCGAGCCCCAGTGGGATGGCGTACCTCGACGGCACGCTGTGGATCGCCAACCTGCGGGGCGAGGTATTGAGGAGCGTGCCGGTGTCAGAGCCCACAAGCTCCACGGAGCACTGGAAGGGTGAGTTCGGACGACTGCGGGATGTCGCAGTATCACCCAGTGGTCATCTGTGGGTCATCACGAACAACACCGACGGCAGGGGCCGACCGAACGGTGACGACGACAGGATTCTCGCCGTCTCGACAGA
>CBDTVQ010000268.1:0-3492 GCA_965364045.1 uncultured Tessaracoccus sp.
GACGTGCCTGCCGAACAACTCGACGGTGCACTCCGACAAGCCTGCCGCGTCAGTTTCGACAGGGCGGATTCCGACGGCTGCATGTCCACCAACGACACCGTCCTCCTGCTGGGAAACGGAGCGAGCGGTGTGACACCGGATGGAGACGAGTTCGACGCTGCCCTGACGGCTGTGTGTCAGGACCTGGCCACCCAGCTCATCGCGGATGCCGAAGGGGCCAACCACGAGATCAGTATCGAGGTGGTGGGTGCCGCGTACGAGGAGGACGCTGAACTCGTGGGCAGGGAGATCGCACGCAGCAATCTGTTCAAGTGCGCGGTCTTCGGCAACGACCCGAACTGGGGACGCGTCCTCTCAGCCATCGGCGTCACCGACGCTGATTTCGATCCGGACATGATCGACGTGTCCTTCAACGGCGTTGCCGTCTGCCGCGGTGGCCAGATCGGTGAGGATCGTTCCTTGGTGGACCTGTCGGGCCGCCAGGTGCACGTCCTCGTCGATCTGCATGCCGGCAACGACAGCGCGACCATCCTGACCAACGACCTCACGTATGACTACGTGAAGGAAAACGCGGAGTACTCCTCATGAGTCGCATCACCAGTCAGGACCAGGACACACTGATGTCCAAGGCCAACACGCTGATTGAAGCCCTGCCATGGTTGGCGGAATTCGCGGGGCAGACAATCGTGATCAAGTACGGCGGCAACGCCATGGTCGATGACCGGCTGAAGCGTGCCTTTGCGGCTGACGTCGTGTTCCTGCGCCGGGTTGGACTCAAGCCGGTGGTGGTCCACGGTGGTGGGCCCCAGATCTCGTCCATGCTGAAGCGCCTTGGCATCTCATCCGAGTTCCGCGGTGGCCTGCGGGTGACCACTCTGGAGGCCATGGATGTGGTGCGGATGGTTCTGGTGGGACAGGTGGGCCGGGAGCTCGTCGGCCTCATCAACGCCCACGCGCCCTTCGCCGTCGGTATGTCCGGTGAGGACGGTGGACTCCTGAGAGCCAAACGCCGCGGTCTCATGGTTGACGACGAGGAGGTGGATCTTGGTCTGGTGGGAGACGTGGATTCCGTGGACCCCACCTCAGTGCTCGACCTCATTGAAGCAGGGCGGATCCCCGTCATCGCCACCGTCGCGCCCGGTCCGGACGGACAGGTCTACAACGTGAATGCGGACACAGCGGCCTCTGCTCTGGCCGTGGCGCTGGGGGCGAGACGCCTCGTCATGCTCACGGACGTCGCCGGGTTGTACGCCAACTATCCCGACGAGGACTCGATCATCACGTCCATGTCCACGGCCGAGGTCCGCGAACTCATGCCGCTGATGCAGGCCGGCATGGTGCCCAAGCTCGAGGGATGTCTGCGCGCCGTCGAGTCCGGCGTGAAGGCAGCCACCATCATCGACGGCCGCGTGCTGCACTGCCTGCTCCTGGAAATCTTCACCAACGACGGTATCGGCACCATGGTGACCAATGATCTGGTCGTGGAACAGGAGCCGATCGCATGACCCGGCAGGATGAGCTCTTGCAGCGCTACGACGCTGTCATGATGAACGCCTTCGGCTCCCCGAAACGAGTCTTCTCCCACGGAGAGGGCGTGTACCTGGTGGACGTTGACGGGAATCGCTACCTCGATCTGCTGGCCGGGATCGCCGTGAATTCACTCGGTCACGGTCATCCGGCGGTCACCGCCGCGATCACCTCCCAGCTGTCCAGACTGGGTCATGTCTCCAATTTCTTCGCCACAGAGGGCCAGGTGCGCCTCGCCGAGCGGCTGTCGGAGGCTGCGGGTGGCGACGCTCGCGTCTTCTTCACCAATTCCGGCACCGAGGCCATCGAGGCAGCCTTCAAGGCGACGCGCCTGACCGGCCGCACCAAGGTCATCGCGATGGAGGGCTCCTTCCACGGCCGCACCATGGGCGCCCTGGCATTGACTCACACACCGAAGTACCGCGCGCCCTTCGAACCGCTCCCCGGCGGCGTGGAGTTCATCGAATTCGGAGATCTCCCTGCGCTGGAGAAGGCGGTGGATGGGGCCACGGCAGCCGTCCTCCTGGAGGTCATTCAGGGAGAGAACGGCATCGTGGAGGTGCCGGAGGGATACCTCAAGGAGGCTCGTCGCATCACGCGGGAGGCAGGCGCGCTGCTGTGGATCGACGAGATCCAGACGGGCATCGGACGGTGCGGTGAACTGCTGCTCCACCGCGCCGACGGCGTTGTGGCAGACCTCGTCACCGTCGCCAAGGGGCTCGGAAACGGCTTCCCAGTGGGTGCCTTCATTGCAACGGGCGACGCCGCCCACCTCATCCAACCGGGCAACCACGGCTCCACCTTCGGCGGCAACCCAGTTGCCGCAGCGGCCGCCAACGCCGTCCTGGACGAACTGGAGTCCGGGGTGCTGGACAACGTCAGGGATGTGGGCGAATGGTTCGCGACCGCCGTCGAGGCGCTGCAGCATCCGTTGATCGATCACGTGCGAGGACGGGGACTGCTGCGCGGCATCGTGCTCACCGCGGACATCGGTCCCGCAGTCGTGAATGCTGCCCTGGGAGCAGGTTTCGTCATCAACGCACCCAGACCGAACGTGTTGCGTATCGCTCCTCCGCTGGTCATCTCCCGGGACGAACTGCGGCCGTTCGTCGATGCGCTCCCCGGTCTGTTGGAGGCGGCTCGTGGCTGACATGGCTCGTGTCGCCCGCCTCTCCCGTCTGCGTGACATCCTGACGCAGGAGCGACACACCTCCCAGCAGGAATTGGGCTCGGTCCTGGCCTCCGATGACATCCTGGTGAGCCAGTCCACCCTCAGCAAGGACCTCGTCGCCGTGGGTGCCATCCGCCGCCGTGCTGCTGACGGAACGCTGGTGTACGCGCTGGGCGATGACGGTGACGTGGCCGTCATCGCGCTGGAAAAGCTCGCCCGGCTGGCCTCTGAACTCGTGCAGTCCATCCAGTCCTCGGGCAATCAGGTGGTGCTGCGCACTCCGCCGGGCGCAGCCCAGTTCTTCGCAGCCAGTCTGGATGCCGCACGCATCCCGGGTGTGATGGGCACCATTGCAGGGGATGACACCATTCTCCTGATCGCCGAGGATGCAGTACGCGCTGACGATGTCATCGCCTCCATCTCTGACATGGCGCGAACAGGTAAACCACGACTATCCACCAAGCCCCGAGAGGACGACAAGTGACTGAGGGCAATGCAACTGAGGGAAAGCTCTGGGGAGGCCGTTTCGGTGGCGGTCCGAGCGATGCAATGTTCGCGCTCAGCAAGTCGACGCAGTTTGACTGGCGACTGGCGCTGCACGACATCGCCGGTTCCCGGGCACACGCAAAAGCACTGCTGGCAGCGGGATTGCTGGCCGACGACGAGGCCGCTCTGATGGATGCTGGGCTCGCCGAGCTGGCACGAAGGGTCGCTGCCAGCGAGTTCCTGCCCGCAGCTGACGACGAGGACGTTCACGGCGCGTTGGAAAGGGGACTCAAGGAGGTTGTGGGGCC
>CBDTVQ010000269.1:0-3483 GCA_965364045.1 uncultured Tessaracoccus sp.
GCACCGTCGCCGTGTCGTGTTGCCTCCGGGAGCGCGACCCAGAGCTGGATCCCCTCCAGGGTGCCGCGGTAGTGACCGGTGGCTTCCTCGGCGTGGGAGACCGCGCCGCCGGAGGTCATCAGGTTCAGCTGCCCGGGTTTGATCACCTGTTCGGAGCCGAGGCTGTCGCGGTGCAGCACTTCCCCATCGATGAGCCAGGTGACGGTCTGCAGCCCGATGTGGGGGTGCGGACCCACGTCAAGGCCACTGTTCTCGGTGACGTCAGCGGGCCCCATGTGGTCGGCGAAGCACCAGGCACCCACCATCCGACGCCCCTTGCGGGGCAGGGCACGGCGCACCCGGATCTTGCCGACACGCTCATCGCGGCTGTCCGACACCTCGACGCACGGGGCGCTGGGGTGACCGCAATCGGCGACGGCCGGCGAGGCATCTGTGGTGGTGACGGGTCCGCTCATCGGTCCTCCTCGGTCGTCCGGGTACCAAGCACAGCTCGCTCTCCGGTGGTGTGGGTTGCACGACCATTGTGGCTGAGGTTCAGGCGGCCCGGTAGGGATCGTTCAGGAGCAGGGCGTCGAGCGTCTCCCGGCTGCGGGGTGCACGCTCACGGGTGGCAAGCGGTTCCGCGAGGGGAGCCTGGGGATCGTGTTGACCGACCGCAACCATGACAACCGGTGTCAGCGTGTCGCCAAGATCGAACCGGAGGCTTGCGGCGTCGGCGTCGAAGCCGCCCATCTGGTGGACGAACAACCCGTCGGCGCTTGCCTGCACGGTGAGCGCCGCGATGGCTTGTCCCGTGTCATACATTGCCCAGGGCAGCACCCGGCCGGTGTCGTTGACCGTGCGTGCGGCGACGAGGATCAACGCGCTCGCCGTAGGTGCCCACGACTGGTTTCCGGGCAGCAGCAGCTCGGCGAGACGATCGAACTCCGCATCACCGCGGCGCCCCGCCAGGAACCGCCACGGCTGGCTGTTGTTGGCTGAGGGCGCCCAGCGGGCTGCCTCGAGCAGAGCGGTGAGCTGCTCGTCATCGAGGCTGTGGGTGGGGTCGAAGCCTCGAGGGCTCCAGCGCTCGGCGAGCAGGGGGTGCAGCTCAGCTGTTGTGTCGGCGGTTTTCCCGACAAGGGTGTCAACGGACATGGCAGGGTGCTCCCGATTGGTCGTGGTGGAGGTCAGGAAGATGAGTCAGTGGACGTGTCGACGGGGGCCGGCCCCAGCAGATGCCGGGTCAGCCCCCGTG
Source organism: uncultured Tessaracoccus sp. (assembly GCA_965364045.1). Taxonomy (GTDB): domain Bacteria; phylum Actinomycetota; class Actinomycetes; order Propionibacteriales; family Propionibacteriaceae; genus Arachnia. Next base: position 1,238 of record CBDTVQ010000269.1, read on the forward strand.
ACGAATTGTTCAGCCGCCGAGTCACGCGTTCTTGATGGCGGAAACCTCGAACTCGAGGGTGATTTTGTCGCTGACCAGCACGCCGCCGGTCTCGAGCGCGGCATTCCAGGTGACGCCGTAGTCCTTGCGGTTGATCACGACGGAGCCCTCAAAGCCAGCGCGAAGGTTACCGAACGGGTCGGTGGCGGTGCCCTCGAAGTCGAAGGGGACCGTGACGGAGTTGGTAGTGCCCTTGATCGTCAGGTCGCCGGTCAGCTCGAGGCTGGTGTCACCGGTACGGGTCACACCGGTGGTGGCGAAGGTGATCTCCGGGTACTCGTCCATGGCAAGGAAGTCATTGCTGCGCAGGTGGCCGTCGCGCTGCTCGTTGCGCGTGTCGATGCTGGTGGCCTGGATGGTCAGGGTCGCAACGGACTTGGAGATGTCCTCGGCGTCCACCACCACTGTGCCCTCGAAGTCGTTGAAGGCGCCGCGGACCTTGGTGACCATCGCATGCCGGGCGGTGAAGCCGATCTGGGTGTGCGACGGGTCGATGGTCCAGGTGCCGGAGAGTTCGCCGAGCTGAGCCAGGGTGACAGGGGCATTGGTGTTGTTGGTCATGAGTGCTCCTCAGAGTTCGGGTGACGCCGAATTAGTGACGTATCACCCACTTTGCACCAAACTGCGTGACATGTCAACTATTACCCACCGAGAACTTGCCTCCTGGCCCAGTTCATTCATGTCTCGCGCCGCCCCCGTAGCGGAGGCTGGGGCGCGAAACCTTCCGCCGGTGAAGCCCCCAGGTCTCCCGGAGTCGGACGGCATACGATACGAACGTGCACCTGCGTCCCCATCTTTTCGTCGAGCACGACCGCATCGTGGCCGAGCGGCACCCACTGGCCAGCGAGGACGTGCACTTCTCTCGTGCGCTCGTCGCGGCAGTACTGGAGGATCTGACGCGACCGGGCGAGAGGGTGCTCGACCCATTCGCCGGTTTTGGGACCACACTCCACGTCGCCGAAGCCATGGGCAGGCAAGCGGTGGGCGTCGAGCTTCTGCCCGAGCGCTGCGCCGCTGCGGCCGCGGCGGCTCCGGCATCCCTGGTCGTGCAGGGGGAAGCCCGCCATCTTTCACGCCTCGTCGATGGCCCCTTCGATCTGGTCCTGACGTCCCCGCCATACATGGCCGCCGACGACGGCCCGGAAAACCCGCTGTCTGGCTACAGCGGCGACAGCTCCTACGAGGGTTACCTGGCCGAACTACGGGACATCTTGGCGCAGTGTCTGGACTTGCTGACGCCAGAGGGCCACCTCGTGGTCAACGTCGCCAACATCGACAGCGGTGCGCACTTCACCCCGCTGGCCTGGGACGTGGGAAGACTGCTCGGCGAGGTCGGGCGTCTGACCCAAGACGTCTTCGTCTGCTGGGACCGCTCTTGGCACGACTTGGCGGGTGATTACCTCCTCGTCGCCCGTCCCCGGGTGTCTCAATAGCAGGTCTGATTGGGTGCAGGGTTTTTCTGTCCGAGACGCGGCGTGCACCAAAGGACGGAACAGCGGATCACGAAGGGCTTACGCGAATCTCCGTGCTGTTGGCCTGAGCGATCATCGAAAACGTCGACGGGCTTCATCAGGGCTGTGGCTCGTTAAGCATCGCCTCGCGAAAGTCATAGTCGCTTACGAACGCAAGGCCTCGCACACCAGGTCAAGACGGACTAGCGCTCGTCAAGTTCGACGCCGAATGCGGCAGAAGCGGACGGGATTGCGAACGCGAACAGCTTTCCTGGGCACGGCGGCACTGTCTCGTCCAGCTTCGTTCACTTCTGGACAGGCAACGTTCAAGTTGGGTCTGACATTAGTTGACTCTCCATCAGCAGTTTCAGGGTGGGACAACCCCCGGCTGGATTGGCTGTGCCAGACTCACCGACATGTATTCCCCGAATGCTGCCTACGAAGCCGGGCGGAAGATCGGACGCAGACATCCCAACGCATGGGTTTCTGAAGATGATCTCGTTGCGTTGATCTCGCGCGAAATCGTTCCGCAGGTCCGTCCCCGAAACGCACAACTAACAAGGAACGCAGACCAGAACTTTTCCATGGCCGTGGTCTTCACACTTTTCGCCGCAATCAGCGCCGCCCTCTTCCTGGGTACCAACAACTTTGCTGACGAGCCTTGGATGCCTGAGATCCTCCTCCAACTGCCTGAACGTCTGCCCGACAGGCGCGATCCTGCCCGCCAAAGACGGCCAAACTATAGCTGCACTGGGG
>CBDTVQ010000270.1:0-3482 GCA_965364045.1 uncultured Tessaracoccus sp.
CTGCCGACAAGTGTTCTCGACGGTTCCAGCGGTTTCCGGAGCCGGATCTATTGGGCCAACCTCATCATGATCGTCTTCACCATTCCCGTCAGCTTCCTGCTCAACAAGTTCTGGACCTTCCGGTCCATCCGCGGGACGAGCGTCAACAAGAGGCTGGACGTGCCCGAGGACACCGTCGTGGACGACGAGGCGTGAGGTGTATCTCAAGCAGTTGACTCTGCGTGGCTTCAAGTCGTTCGCCTCCGCCACCACGCTGACGTTCGAGCCGGGCATCACTTGCGTGGTTGGTCCCAACGGTTCTGGCAAATCCAACGTCGTGGATGCCCTCAGCTGGGTCATGGGGGAGCAGGGCGCCAAATCCTTGCGTGGGGGCAAGATGGAGGACGTCATCTTTGCCGGCACCTCCAAAAGGGCGCCACTGGGACGTGCAGAGGTGGAACTGACCATCGACAACTCCGACGGGGCCCTTCCCATCGAGTACTCCGAGGTCACCATCACCCGCACCATGTTCCGCAGCGGGGGCTCCGACTACTCCATCAACGGCACCCCAGCCCGGCTGCTCGACGTTCAGGAACTGCTGAGTGATTCCGGTATCGGCCGCGAGATGCACGTCATCGTCGGGCAGGGACAGCTCGACGCCATCCTGCAGGCCACTCCCGAGAGCCGTCGCGGCTTCATCGAGGAGGCCGCCGGGGTCCTGAAGCACCGCAAGCGCAAGGAGAAGGCGCTGCGGAAGCTGGAGGGCACCAAAGCGAACCTGGAGCGACTGCAGGACCTCATCGGTGAACTGGCCCGACAGCTCAAACCGTTGGGACGACAAGCTGAAACCGCCCGCAAGGCAGCCGTGATTCAGGTGGAACTGCGCGATGCCAAGGCTCGTCTGCTGGCCGATGATTTGGGCGCAGCACGCAAGGCGCTGGCCGAGGATCTCGCCGACGAGGCAGCGGTCATCGCGGCCCGCGAGCGCGCCGAAGCCCGGGTCCGTGCCGCCACGCGGGCAGAGGATGCCACGGAAGTAGCACTGCGACTGGCCGGTACAGCTTTCGACGAGGCGCAGGAGTCCTGGTACGCCGCAGCGAGTCTGCGAGAGCGCGTCTCCACCACGCTGTCCATCTCTGCAGAGCGGATGCGTGCAGGGGCGAACCAGCCGCAGCTGGAGATCCCGGGCGGTCGTGACCCGGAGCAGTTGGAGCGCGAGGCTTCCGTGATCCGGGAGCGGGAGACGGAGCTCGGACGCAGCGTCGACGAGGCACAAGGGGTGCTGCACGATGCCACCCTGCGTCGCAACGCCGCCGAACAGCAGCATGCGGCCGCGGACACCGCGCACGCAACGGCACTGCGAGCCGTTGCTGATCGGCGCGAGGGACTGGCGCGGCTCACAGGGCAGGTGCAGGCCCTGCAATCAAGGCTGCAGGCCTCCCAGGAAGAGGTGGGCCGGCTGGAGCGACGTCGTGACGAGGCGCTGTTGCGTGCAGAGGAGGCCGCCCAGAACTTTGGTGGCATGGAATCGTCACTGACCGGTCTGGGTGACAGCGAGTCGGACCTCGACGCAGCCCATGAGGAGGCCACCGCAGGAGTGGATCGTCACGCGGCTGAGCTGGCAGAGCTGCGCTCCTCGGAGGCCACGCTGGCGAGGGACAGGGCTGCTCTCGGCGCCCGTGTGGAGGCGTTGCGCCTCATGACGGAGCGCAAGGACGCCTCGGCTGACCTCATGAAGTCCGCAGCACCGGGCATCCGCGGTCGGCTGATTGATGCCCTGCAGGTGGAGCCGGGCTGGGAGCGTGCGGTGTCCGCCGCCCTGCAGACAGCCGCGGAATCCATCGTGGTGGAGGGCCTCGGCAACGCCGTCGGTGCTGTGAAGCAGATGGCGGCCTCTGATCTGGGAAGGGCTGCTCTCGTGGTGGCCGGGTCGTTGGATGGTCATGCGGACACGGGGTCCCTGCTGGCCAAGATTGAACACCCGGAGGATCTGACGGGCGTTCTCACCGTTCTGCTCGGTCGGGTGGTGGCTGTGGATGACCTGGATGAGGCCCGGAGTCACGTGGAGCAGTCACCCGGATCGATGGCGGTCACCCGTGACGGAGACATGGTGTCTGGCTGGCTGGTGGAGGGTGGATCGGCAGATGCACCGTCGCTGCTGGAGGTTTCCGCCCAGCTTGCCGAAGCAGAGGAATCGCTGGAGAGGCTTGGGCATGACCGTGATCGGATTCGCTTCGGCGTCGAGAGGATCAGCGAGGAACTGACGGCGGCCAAGCGGGATGCAGCCGAGGCACTGTCCAGACTCCACAACTCCGATGCGGAACTTGCCGCCGCCCAGGACAGATTGGGACAGCTGCGCCAGACCCAGGCCACGGCACTGCGTGAGGCGGAGCGGCTTTGTGAGGCCATGGCTGCGGCGGCCCAGGCACGCGTGGCCGACGAGGCCAAGTTGCAGGCACTGCAGGATCGGCTGGAGGCTGCGAGTAGTGAGAAAGTGGCCGAGCCGGATCCCACTGATCGTGATGAGAAGGCCATGGAGGCGCGCAGGGCCAGGCAGTCAGAGATGGACGCGCGTTTGGCATTGCGAACCCTGGAGGAGCAGGCGAAGTCACTCGCGGGTCGCGCCGAGGGGCTCGCCCGGGCCGCACAGGCCGAGCGCTCCTCGCGGGCAAAAGCCCGGGCCAAGGCGGAGCAACTGCGTCGCGAGGCCGAGGTGGCCGCCACCGTGCACGGGGCCGCCACCCGTTTGGCCGCGTTCGTGGACGATGTGCGCGAGCGCGCCACTCGTGAGCGGGAGAGCGCGGACGCTGCGCGTCGAGAGGCGGAGGCCGGCACTGTGCGCGCCAGGCACGATTCCAGGGCGGCCACCACCAGTCTGGAGGAACTGGTTCGTGGTGCCCATCGCGATGAGATGACCCGCATCGAGCACCGGATGCGCATCGAGCAGCTTGAGGAGAAGGCGCTGGCGGAGCTGGGAATTGAGCCCGACCCGTTGGTCGCGGAATACGGGCCGGATCAGCCAGTGCCCGTCATCACCCGCCCCGACGGAACGGCACTCGGCGAGGACGACGAGGTTCCCGAACCGGTGCCCTATGACCGGGCAGAACAGACCACCCGTCTGCGACGTGCCGAGCGCAACCTCACCGTGCTGGGGCGTGTGAACCCGCTGGCGTTGGAGGAGTTCGATGCCATGAAGGCGCGGCACGGTTTCCTCGCGGAACAGTTGGATGACCTGAAGCGCACCCGCACAGATCTGCTGGACCTCATTGATGAGGTGGACAAGCGGGTCAAGGAAGTGTTCGAAGCGGCGTACAAGGACGTGGAGACCACCTTTGTGGATGTCTTCGCCCGGCTCTTTCCCGGCGGCGAGGGACGTCTGGTCCTGACGGATCCGGGCGACTGGTTGACCACCGGCGTCGACGTTGAGGCGCGCCCGGCCGGCAAGCAGGTGAAGCGGCTGTCCCTGCTCTCCGGCGGTGAGCGATCGCTCGTGGCAGTGGCTT
>CBDTVQ010000271.1:0-3464 GCA_965364045.1 uncultured Tessaracoccus sp.
CCTATCCCTCCCTCACCTACGTCATCAACGAAGCGATGCAGGGCGAGGGCAGCTATTTGCTGGGGGCATCCGACGATCTCAACGGCCGGACCGAAACCTCGTGGGAGACCGTGGCCTTTGCTTTCCCCGCCACACGATGCGTCGATTCGGCGGACGAGGGCATCGACGCGTCGTATGAGTGGTGGGAGAAGAACAGAAAGAAATCCCCGGTCTTCGGCACCAACATGGGCGTGGACTTCGTGTGTGAAACCTGGACTGCCGCTCCGGCCCCACAGCTGAAGTTGACGGCCAAGGGCGCTCCCACCATCCTCGTCGTCGGGACCACCGGTGATTCCGCCACTCCCTATGAACACGCCGTGTCCATGGCCAAGCAGTTGGAGCCCGGTGTTCTGCTGACATTCGACGGCGCCGGACACGGTGCGGTCACGAGTGGCAACAAGTGCATCGCGAAAGCAGTGTCGAAATACCTTGAGGAGGGTGTCGCCCCCGAGGACGGCACCACCTGCTCCTGAGCGTCGCGGCTGCTGGGTGCGACGAGCTCTCGCCTCACGCTGGCCGGACACGCCGCAGTCGGTGGCGACGGCGTCGGGAATCGCCGGGGCTTGTCGCGTTCACTGCCCACGGCAGGAGATATCCGGCTCGACGCCCAGTGGTTGCCGTGTGTCCGGTTGCCAAGAGTGCTGGCCGAAATCCTGTGACACCGGCAAGAGCGGAAAAGCCGGTCCGACGGTCCGCCACCATCGGCAAGGAGCTGATCTTCCGGCCACAATGCTGGTTTTCCCTCAAGGGCGTGGCGACGCTATAGTTTCAAACTGCTGCCGCCCTAGCTCAGTTGGAAGAGCGACGCTCTCGTAAAGCGTAGGTCACGGGTTCGATTCCCGTGGGCGGCTCCACCAGAAGAGGACCCCGGTGCATCAGGCCGGGGTCCTTTGTCTCTCCGATGATGATCGAGCAGCCATGGGTCAGACGCGAGAGACGGCCGGAACAAGCTTCATAGTGGGGGCCGTCGTCGGGCGAGAAATCTCGCCTTGTACCCTTGGACTTCGTTGGGTTTGCTGAAGCGCCCGCGGTTTACTTCAGGAGGAAAAATGCTTGACTGCGCCATCATTGGGGGCGGATTGGCGGGCCTGAGCGCTGCTCTGGACTTGGTCAAGCGTGGCCTGGACGTCGTCGTTCTGGAGGCTCGCGACCGAGTTGGTGGACGCATCGAGAACGGCATTCTGGACGACGGACAATACGTGGAACTCGGCGGTCAGTGGATCGGCGCCGGTCATGATGCGGTCCAGGAACTTGTTGAGCGGTATGGCCTCCAGACAGTCAGCCTGCCCAACAAGGGCAGTCTCGTGGTGCGGTTACGTGGACAGAACCTGGAAGTCCCCTCGGCAGGAGAAGGCCCTGCTCTCAGCCCCTTTGAGGTTTCGGATCTCGGCCAGGGGCTGTTGCGTCTGCGCAGGCTCGCTCAGCGCCTCCGGAGCGATCCTGCATGGTCAGCGGCCAACGACGCCTGGTTGCGGCAGGACCTGCGTCGTTGGATCAAGACCAATTTGCGCACCCAGGGAGCCCAGTTGCGCTTCATCGAGGTCTACACAGCAGCATTCGGCCCCATGAGTCGCAAGGCGACACTTCTGGAGGGCCTGCATCAGGTGAACTCCGGGCCGGATCTGGAGTCAATGCTCGCCTCCAATGGTGGGTTGAACCAGCGTCGTGTCGAGGGAGGCATGTACGAGGTTTGTCGCGCGATGGCCGACGATCTGGGGGATGTCGTGCGGCTTGGTACGGAGGTGGATCGGATTGAACACCACGAGCGGTCCGCGTCAGTGGTACTCGCCGATGGGACCCGTGTCGAGGCCCGGCAGGTCATCTCCACCCTGCCACCCAAGCTGGCCACACGCATGACACATGAACCACCGCTACCTGCATGGCGCGCTGAGACTGCTGGAAAAGTCCCCGCCGGGAACGTCATCAAGGCCTTTCTCGTCTACGAGAAGCCGTTCTGGCGCGACGAGGGACTGTCCGGACAGTCGAGTGCTGATGAGGGGGCTGTCCGAGTGACGTTCGACTCCACCACCGGTGAGGACGAGCGCGGACTGCTCATGGGATTCTTCGAGGGTGCGGACGCTGACAGTCTGTCCAAGCGATCCATCTCACTTCGCCAGCGCTCCTTTGTGGAGTCCGTGACCAAAACCTTCGGCGAGGTGGCGAGCAAGCCCATCGACTACATCGAGCGTGACTGGTCCACCGAACCATTCACTGGCGGCTGCCATGGGGCTCACTTCGCGCCGGGTGTGTGGACCTCAAACGGTCCTGTGCTCTCAGAACCCGTGGGGGTCCTGCACTGGGCGGGCGCGGAATATGCGTCGCGCTTCAACGGATACATGGAGGGCGCCGTGCGTTCCGGGCTTGAGGTCGCGGCGACTGTTGCGCGGAACTGCGCCTGACCAATCGAGGGTGCTCCGCACTCTCATCCGGCGGCACGCGGTAGAACTGTGACATGCCCGATCCACAGCGTGCCCGCGCCCGTCTGGTAGCCCAAGGTCTGGTGACCCGCCCCCACGACGATCCACTGGAAGCCGTCGCGGCGCTGGGTGCCATGCAGGGCCAGGACCTTCCCGGGGTGATCGCATCTGCCGCGTTGCGAACGAGCGGAGGCGCAGTCGATGATGTCCTCGAACACATGCGCAGCGGTGGGCTCGTCCGCGGGTACCCCATGCGAGGTACTGTCTTCCTCCTGGCTGCCGCGGACATGCTCTGGATGAGCGATCTGTGTGCGGCACCGGCGCAGCGCAGTGCCGCCAACCGAAGGGAACAACTCGGCCTCGATGGAGCCAGGGTGGACCGTGCCCGGGAGGTGGCGGTGGAGGTCCTGACGGAACTCCCAGGCGGTCTGCCCAGGGCAGATTTCCTGGCTCGCTGGGACGCTGACGGCCAGCCCACTGCAGGCGGCGTCGGTTATCACCTGCTCGCCTATCTGATGGGGGAGGGCACGCTCTGCCTTGGCGCATGGAACGGAGTGGATCAGAACATCGCTCTCACCCAGACGTGGTTGCCACCCGGATCAGGCCTGCAGGATCGTTTCAACGGCGACCGGATCGCTGCCACTGCTGAGCTGCTGCGGCGCTATCTGGTGGGGCATGGCCCAGCAACGATTCGGGATTTCGCGTGGTGGACCAAACTGCCCCTGCGAGACATCAGGGCGGCTCTGCCGGATGTGACACACAGTCTGGAATCCGATGCTGCGGCCGAACCGAGCTACTGGCGGCCCGGACTTCTCGACGAGGTCCGGGCCCTTGGCCAGCGGGTCCTGCAACCGATGTTGCTTCCGGGCTTCGATGAATTCATCCTCGGCTACCAGGATCGGACCTTCGCAATGACGAAGGAACAGGAGGAGCTTCTGGTGCCCGGCAAGAATGGTGTGTTCAGACGCTCGATCGTTGTCGGGGGAACGGTGAGGGGGTTTTGGCGGC
>CBDTVQ010000272.1:0-3450 GCA_965364045.1 uncultured Tessaracoccus sp.
CGGAAGCATCACTCGAGAATCTCCGTGCGCGATGCGCAGCACGTCTCCGGCTCCCAGCGCCGCTGCCGTTGCCGGGGAGACCCGCGCAATGGCCGGTCGCGCGGTGGCGCGCAGAGCGAGTTCGTTGTCATTGCCGCTGGAGCCGTCGAGGAGCTGCCTCCAGCTGGCCAGCACCAACGAATCCGCAGCCGCCACCGTCACTGTGTCCTTGACGCTGGGGGCCACGGGGCGGTCCCCGTCCCATTGGCCCAGCTCCGCCAGATCCAGACGCGCGGATGCCGGGGTGCGGAATCCGAGGTCCGCACCCAGTGCGTCAGCCAGCGCAGCGAGGATGCGCAGATCCGTCATCGGGGAACGCGTCGTCTTGATGACGATGTTCACGTCCCTCTCACGCTGCTCCCAGTTCACGAAGTGACCGGACTGCTCTTCCAGGAGAGCAGCGGGGAAGACGACGTCTGCGCGCTCGGTCACGGCGCTCTCACGCTGTTCAATACTGACGAGGAATCCGACGTTTTCCAGACCGGCGAGGGCTGCGTCCGGATCCGCCATGTCGAGGGGATCGACACCGGCAACAACCAGCGCCTGCAGTCCTCCTGCGGCTGCGGCCTGCAACTGCTCGGTTGCGGAGAGACCCGCGTCACCGGTCAGGCTGCCGGTACCCCAGGCGGAGGCCACATCCACCCGCGCCGCGGCGTCGGACAGGGGGCGTCCCCCGGGCAACAGATTGGGCATGCACCCGGCCCGGATCGCTCCCAGTTCGCCGGCGCGACGTGGGATCCACGCCACTCGGGAGCCGGAGGCAGCCGAAATCGCCGAGACGGCAGAAAGGAGGCCCGGCTGCAGCGCAGCCCGCTCCCCCACGAGAATGATCGTCCCGCCGTCGAGTTCGAGATCCGCCAGAGCGGCAGCCTCTCCCCCGGGTGCCACGGGGACAACATCGGCGGTCAGCTTCTGGGATCCGCGCGAGGCAAAGGGCGCCAGCGTCGTCACTTTCAGCGTCTTGCTCCGCACTGCCTTGCGGAGACGGAGGAAGACGATGGGTGATTCGTCCTCGGGCTCGAACGACACGAGCACCACGTGGGCCGCAGATTCCAGATCCGCGTACGTGACGGACTGTTCAAGGCTGTTGCCGGCGACGCTCGCCGCGATGAAGTCCGCCTCCTCTGCGGAGTGCGGACGGGAACGGTGGTCGATGTTGTTGGTGCCCAGAACCCCACGGGCGAAGCGGGAGTAGGCATAGGCGTTCTCGACGCTCAACCGACCTCCGGTCAAAACACCCACGCTACGGCCAGCAGCCGTGAGTCCGTGGACGGCCGCGTCGATGGCCTCTGGCCAACTCGCGGGCTGCAGCACTCCGTCGCGGCGGACCAGCGGACGGGTGATCCGATCATTGCCCCGGCCATACATGAAGCCGAAGCGACCCTTGTCGCAACTCCACTCCTCGTTGACCGAAGGATCATTTCCGGCAAGACGGCGCTTGACCTGATGATGGCGATGATCGCTGCGCAACTCGCAGCCGGACGCGCAGTGCTCGCACGTCGTCGTCGTGGAGACCAGGTCGAACGGGCGTGCCTGGAAACGGTACGCCGCCGAGGTCAGCGCCCCCACGGGGCAGATCTGGATGACGTTGCCGGAGAAGTAGGAGTCGTAGGGATCCGACTCGTAGGTGCCCACCTGCTGGAGGGCGCCACGCTCGACGAGTTCAATGAAGGGATCGCCGGAGATCTGCTCGGAGAACCGAGTGCAGCGTGCACACAGCACGCAGCGCTCACGGTCCAGGAGGATCTGGGCCGAAATGCTGACGGGCTTGGGGAAGGTTCGCTTCAGTGCACCGAACCTGGACTCCCCCGTCCCGTTGCTGAGCGACTGGTTCTGCAGGGGACACTCGCCGCCCTTGTCACAGATGGGGCAGTCCAGCGGGTGGTTGATGAGCAGGAATTCGAGCATCCCCCGCTGTGCCTTGTCGGCAACGGGAGAGGTGACCTGGGTGTTGACGATCATGCCCTCGGCCACCGGCATCGTGCAGGAGGCCTGTGGCTTGGGGAACCCACGGCCGTTGCCTGCATCCGGAATGTCCACCATGCACTGGCGACAGGCGCCCACGGGGTCCAGCAACGGATGGTCACAGAACCGCGGGATCGCGGTGCCAATCATCTCGGCCGCCCGGATGATCAGTGTGCCCTTGGGCACGCTCACCGAGGTGCCATCAATGGTCAGGCTGACAAGATCCGGCTTCTTCGCCACTTCCGCCGAGGCGTTCTTCGCATCGAGACTCACCTGAGATCTCCTTCCGTCGCGAACACCGCGCTCTTGTCGTAGGGGAACAACTCCCATGCCGGGGTGGTGTAGCCCTGCTCAAACTCCGAGCGGAAGTACTTGACCGCACTGACGATTGCAGCCACACCGCCATCAGCCAGCGCGCAGAACGAACGTCCGCCGATGTTTTCGCAGATGTCCAACATCTTGTCGACGTCGCCCGGCTGGGCCGTCCCCGACTCAAAACGCATCAATAATTGCACGAGCCACCAGAAGCCCTCACGGCAGGGGGTGCATTTGCCGCACGACTCATGTTTGTAGAACTCCGTCCAGCGCAGCGTGGTGCGGACAACCGACGTGGTTTCGTCGAACACCTGAAGGGCTTTGGTGCCCAGCATCGTGCCGGCTGCAGCCATGCCCTCATAGTCGAGGGCAACGTCCAGGTGGTCGCCCGTAAGAATCGGTGTGGAGGAGCCACCCGGCGTGAAGAACTTCAGCTGATGGCCCTCACGGACGCCGCCTGAGAGTTCCAGGAGCTGGCGCAGTGTGACACCGAGTGGGGCCTCGAACTGCCCCGGTCGCTTCACGTGTCCGGACAGCGAGTACAGGGTCATGCCCTTGGACTTTTCGGTGCCCATGGACTGGAACCAGTCGGCGCCATTCCTGAGGATGCTCGGTACGGATGCGATGGATTCGACGTTGTTGATCACCGTGGGTGATGCGTACAGGCCAGCGACGGCCGGGAACGGCGGCCGTAGGCGCGGCTGTCCACGGCGGCCCTCGAGGGAGTCCAGCAGTGCTGTCTCTTCCCCGCAAATGTAGGCGCCGGCACCCGCATGGACGATGATGTCCAGGTCATAGCCGCCACCGAGAATGTTTTCGCCCAAGTACCCGGCGGCGCGCGCCTCCTCGACGGCCTGCTGCAGGCGGCGCACGATGTGCAGGACTTCGCCGCGAATGTAGATGAAGGCTGTGTTTGCGCCGATCGCGTACGCGGAGATGATGACGCCCTCCACCAACATATGCGGAGACGCCATCATCAGGGGCATGTCCTTGCAGGTGCCCGGCTCGGACTCGTCTGCATTGACCACGAGGTAGGTGGGATTCGGGTTGTCCTTGGGGACGAACGACCACTTGAGTCCCGTCGGGAAACCAGCGCCCCCACGGCCTCGCAAGCCCGACTCCTTGACCAGC
>CBDTVQ010000273.1:0-3447 GCA_965364045.1 uncultured Tessaracoccus sp.
GCGTGGCCGGGGAGGTTCTCAGCCAGGGCGAAGCGCTCCACGCCGTCGGCGATCTCGACCAGTGCGCGGCGCGTGTAGTTGATGACGTGCACGGTGCGCATGAAACTGCGCACATTCAGCCCGCTGGAGTGGCGCGCGCATCCCGCTGTGGGCAGGACGTGTGTGGACCCGGCTGAGTAGTCGCCCAGGCTGACGGGCGAGTTGTCACCCACGAAAATGGCTCCGGCGTTGCGGATGCGTGCCGCGACGGCTGGTGCATCGGCGGTCTGGATCTCGAGGTGCTCGGCTCCATAGGCATCCGCGACGGCAACAGCCTGGTCCAGATCCCGAACTCGCACGATTGCGCTCTGTCGCCCGCTGAGGGAGATGCGGATGCGTTCCTGGTGCTTCGCGGTTTTCAGTTGCTCGTCCACCTCTTTCCCGACGGCATCGGCCAGCGACGCCGAGTCCGTGATGAGCACGGAGGCGGCAAGCGGATCGTGCTCAGCCTGCGAAATGATGTCGGCCGCCACGTAGACCGGGTTTGCCGTCTCGTCGGCGATGATCGCGATCTCGGTGGGACCGGCTTCGGAATCAATGCCCACAACTCCACGGAGCTGTCGTTTTGCCGCGACCACCCAGATGTTGCCGGGACCGGTGACGAGTGAAACGGGCTCACAGAGGTCACGAACACCGTGGGCGAACATGGCAATCGCCTGCGCACCACCCACTGCGTAGACCTCATCCACGCCGAGCATGTGGCACAACGCCAGAATGTTGGGGTGGGGCCACCCGCCGAACTCCTTCTGCGGCGGTGACGCGACGGCGATCTCGCGCACCCCGGCCACCTGGGCCGGCACAGTGTTCATGATCACGCTGGAGCTCAGCGGCGCCAGGCCGCCCGGCACGTACAGGCCGACGCGATCCACCGGAATGTTGCGAAGCCCCACCTGCGCACCCTCGGCGAGGATGGCGGGCTGCGGATCACCAGCAAGCTCAAGCGTTTCTGCCACGTGACGGCGACGACGAATGCTCTCGGTGAACGCCTCGGCGAGCAGCGGATCGAGCTCATCGGCGCACTTCTTCAGCACCTCGGCCGGCACGCGGAAGGATTCGGGCACGACGCCATCGAACTGCTGGGAATAGTCGGAGAGCGCTTCGGCGCCCCGGGCATGCACGTCGGCGCAGATGGGCCGGACAACCTCCAGGGCAGCCTCGACATCGAAGTCAGCGCGCGGCAGCCGGGATCGGTAGTCCGATGTGATTTGCCTCAGGTCAACAGTTCTCAACACAGTCACGCAGTCTAGTTGCTCCCGGGAAGGGTCCCGAGCGCAACGAACACCGATGTTGCATGTAGGGTTCACGCCTGTCCCGGCATCCCACCACGGGGCAGGAGAAGGCGGCCAGAATGAACCGACGTTTTGCGGAACTGGACGCAGCCGAGACGCCCATGGGATTGCTCACGCTGCGGCGCCGCTTTGACCTGGTACTCAAGGCTGAGATTTATGAGGTGAAGCTCGGTGAGGAGTTCCTCATGTCCAGTGCCTTCACCGTGGCGGAGCGGGAGCTCGCCCGGCTCGGACTCGCGGTGACGCCCGGTGCAGACCTTGATGTCCTGGTGGGTGGGCTCGGGCTCGGCTACACCGCCGTCGAGGCGCTGCGCGACGAACGCGTCCGCACCTTGACTGTGATCGACAGACTCGGCGAGGTCATTGACTGGCATGAGCGTGGTCTGCTCCCGGAGACCGCCCTGACCTCGGATGTGCGCACCACCCTGGTGGAGGAGGATTTCTTCGCCCTCATGCGTGGCGAGACGACTCTGGACCCGGACATGCCCACGCTGTTCCACGCGATCCTGCTCGACATCGACCACACGCCCCGTTTCTGGCTCCACCCCAGCCACGCCCCCTTCTACACCGTCAAGGGCTTGTTCGAGCTGCAACAGCATCTTCACCCCGACGGCGTGTTCGCCCTGTGGTCCGACGAACCACCGGACAACGACTTCCTCGCCGCGCTGGAAGCCATCTTCGCCACCACGAACTCACGGGTCATCACGTTTGCCAACGCCCTCACCCGAGGTGAGTCGACGGCCACCATCTACGTGGCCACCAACTAGCCAGCCGGGTCAGTTCAGCTGGCCCATCCGGTCAGCGACACCATCGCGCACACCGCGGTGGATGGCATCGATGAGCAGATCGACCTCCTCGTCGCTGGCCACCAGTGGTGGGGCGAAGCGCACGGTGGATCCGTGCGTCTCCTTTGCAAGTACGCCGTCGGACATCAGAGCCAGGCAGAGCTGACGACCGGTCATCAGCTCCGGATCAATGTCCAGACCAACCCAGGCACCCCGAACCCGCAGGGCGGCCGCTCCGTTGCCAACGAGACCTGACAATCCGGCTCGGAGCCGCTCACCCATCTCTGCCGAGCGCTCCTGGAAATTCCCCTCCTGGAGCATGTGCACCACTTCGGTGCCAATGGCCGCTGCCAACGGGTTGCCCCCGAAGGTGGAGCCGTGCGATCCGGGCGTGATGACGTCGAGGATGTCGCGGTCCGCCGCGATGGCGGATACCGGGTACAGACCGCCACCCAGCGCCTTGCCCAGCACGTAGACATCGGGCACCACGCCCTCGTGGTCGCAGGCGAACGTCGTGCCGGTGCGTGCCAGTCCGGATTGGATCTCGTCGGCCACCATCAGGACGTTGTGTCTGGTGCACAGCTCCCGCAGTCCTTGCAGGTAACCATCCGGTGGCAGGACGACGCCCCCCTCACCCTGGACCGGCTCGAACAGGACCGCCACCACGGTGTCATCCATGGCCGCTTCGACAGCGTCGATGTCCCCGTACGCGACGGTGCGAAATCCTGGTGTGAAGGGTGCGTAGCCTGAGGAGGCAACCTGGTCGTCGGAGAAGCTGACGATCGTTGTGGTGCGGCCATGGAAGTTGCCGTGCATGGTGATGATTGTGGCCCGGCCGGGCGCGACCCCCTTGATCTCGTACCCCCACTTCCGGCTGACCTTGAGCGCAGTCTCCACCGCCTCTGCTCCGGAGTTCATCGGCAGCATCATGTCCTTGCCGGTCAACTCTGTGAGCGCCTGCGCGAAGCCACCGAGCTGGTCGTTGTGGAAGGCGCGACTGGTGAGGGTGAGCCTGTGCAGCTGCTCGGTGGCACGTGCGACGAGACGGGGGTGACAGTGCCCGAAGTTCAGTGCGGAGTACCCGGCAAGACAGTCGAGGTAGCGGCGGCCGTCAACGTCCACAACCCATGACCCTTCACCCGAGGACAGGACCACCGGCAACGGATCGTAGTTGTGTGCGGCCCACCGTTGCGTCGCATCGATGTGGCCAGCGGTGGCTGATGGAACAGAAGTCTTCGGTGACAGTGCGACCATGCCTCCATGAGACGACGGTTTGCCCCGGTTCGTCAAGAGCCTCAGGTGTTGGTGCCGGATTGGGCGTCGGAATCCGCGGC
>CBDTVQ010000274.1:0-3445 GCA_965364045.1 uncultured Tessaracoccus sp.
TCAGCCCTCCACGTGGAGGCTTCACCCATTCCCGGTAGACGCCCTCGCGGACCACAACGGTGTCACCCGCCACAGCCAGTACGGCCGCCCTGCTGATGGTGGCAACCGGCTGCTCCGCCGTGCCGTCGTTGCTGTCAATCCCGTGTTGTGAAACATAGATATCCATGATTCTCCCTAACTCTGTGTCTGAATCTCATCACTGAGGAACACCGCAAGGACTGAATCGTCCTCCGCTGCCAGGCCCGCAACCCTCGCCACGCGGTACAAATTCTCCGCAGCAGCCGCGACCAGCGTCGGGACCTGGTGTCGCCTTTCATCGAGCGCGCTCGACAGCATGATGCGCAGTCCCATGACCGTCATCCCTTCTGCCGTACGGAGGCGGCGAGCGTCTCAACGATCAGTGCAAACGATGTGGCGCCGGGGTCGGGCGTGCCGATACTTTTTTCAGCAAGGGGTCGTGCCCGTCCCTTGCGTGGCCGCAGCGCCGCACTGGTGTGGGCTGCTCGTGTGGCTTCGGCAGCGGCAAAAGCCCAACCTTGAGCGGGCTCACCTTCGAATTGGGCGAGGCTGTTGACGAACGGGACGAGCGCGTCAATGATGGTTTTGTCGCCCACACGAGCTCCTCCCAAAGTCTGCATTTGGTCGCTGAATGCGCTGACCGCTGCGAGGATCGCTGCTGAGTCGGGCGGAAACTGGTCGCCGAGCGTTTCACCTGCGGCCCGTAGGGCAGCACCCCACAAGACCCCGGAGGTTCCACCGGCATTATCAGCCCAAGCATCTCCCGCCGTTGCGATTGTCGTCCCCAGTCCGGCGCCGGCCGCTGCTGCTTCACGCGACGCCTCAAAAGCAGCAGTGAGACCCTTGACCATTCCGCGGCCATGGTCGCCGTCGCCGGCTACAGCATCGAGGCGGCCAAGCTCAGCCTCAGCACCAGTAACGGCGAGGAGGGCAGCTTCGAACCCAGAGACTGCTTGTGCGGCCGTGGCCTTCGACTGAGGTGTGCCTTGGAGGATGGTGGCGGGTTGCTTTGCGTCGTCCGCGATGAGACCCTCCCCCCCGCTCTGCGTTTCGGTCACCCCGCGGCGGTAGGCGGGGGTCATGGCGGGGGCGCGCCAGAGACGCTCCAGCTCCTCATCCAAGTACATGATGGTGAGGGAGACTCCGGCCATATCCAAGCTGGTCACCAGCTCGCCGACTTCTGGCGCCACGATTTCCAGTCCAGCCTGGCGTAGGGCCGGTCCTATGGTTCCCCACAGCACAAACAGTTCTTCGGATTTGGTGCTGCCCAGACCGTTGAGGATCACTGCAGCGCGTGTGCCCGCACCTTCTGGCTGCTCGGCAAGGACCTCGTCTACCAGGAGGCGACCCAACTCGGCTGCCGAGGGCAGGGGCACGTCGGCAATGCCCGGCTCTCCATGGATACCAAGGCCCAAGCCCATCTTTCCGGCGGGGATAGTGAAAAGTGGGGCATCCGCACCGGGAAAGGTGCAGCCGTGAAAAGCCGTACCGATGGTGCGTGTCATGGCGTTCGCTTTGCGACCCAAGCGGAGCACCTCGGTGAAGGATTCGCCCCGTTCTGCAGCGGCACCGAGCACCTTGTAGACCACAAAGTCGCCCGCAATTCCGCGCCGCCGATCTTCTTCGCCACTAGGCGCGGAGGCTATGTCGTCGGTGACGACGACATTCTCGACCTCCATGCCTTCAGCTCGCAGCTTGTCGGTGGCGATGCCGAAGTTCATGACGTCACCGGCGTAGTTGCCGTAGGAGAACACCACCCCTGCACCTGAGTGTGCGGCCCGTGCCACGCTGATCGCGCGCTGGGCGGACGGTGAAGTGAAGATGTTGCCTACGACGGCACCATCTCCCATACCCACCCCCACCAGACCTGTGAAGGCAGGGTAGTGCCCGGAGCCACCCCCGAAAATGATGGCCACTTTGGGGTGCTCGGCACGGTAGCGACGGACCGCACCGCCTGGCACCTGCCGAACGAGGTCGGAATGCACATCGCAGAAACCGGCCAGGGCGTCGTCGGCGAACATGGCCGGGTCGTCGTAGAGATAAGTCATCGCGTTGCTCCTGGTGCGCATATCACCGTCAGGCTATGAGTACGGCGCCGTTGTTGTTCTGTGTGGTGTTTGTGATGTGAGCTACGTACTCGCTCCTCTGTTCCGACAGCGAAACGGTGATCTCCCAGAATCTGTCTGTTCGGCAGGGGCTGTGTGTACAGGGTCGCCACGCTCGTCCTCCACATCTTCGGAGACAACGTCGTTGAGTAGACCGGACAGGTAGGACCCGACTCGTTGGGCTTCGTGTGCCCTTTGAGCGTCCGCCGTGTCGCGGGTTTCAAGTTCGAGCGCCATGACACCGTCGTAGGAGATGTCATGTAGAGCGCCAATGAGGTCTGGAAAATCAACTACGCCGCGTCCGACGGAATGGTGGATGTAGCCGGGCTCGGCGTCCCGAATGTGTACGTGTCGCGTTCTTCGGCCGAAGCGAGCCAGGAAGGCTCGCGGAGTGGAACTGCTGGCCGTGATGTGGCTGACATCACACACGAGACCCACGGTAGGGGGCAGCAGGTCAAGTAGAGCCGCCGTGCGGTCCATGTCGTAGACCAGTCGGAACCAATGTGGTGCCTCAACCCACAACTCAATGCCCCGCCCCTGTGCTTTTGCGTCGATGGTGGCGAGTTCTTGGGCGACCAACTCAAGGTCGCTTTCCAAGTCCTGGAACGGGTTGTGTTGCTGTCGTCCGTTTGGGAGTACCAACGCCCGGGAACCGACAGCGACGCAGAGATCGAGTAGGCGGTCGACGTGCTCGGCACGAGCTACCGTCGCTCGCTCATCCAGCGGAACGTTGAGGTCGCCGACCTCGGCATTGATGGAGCGCACACTCAAGCCGGACAGATTCACGATCCGTGAGACGTCGGTGACGGCGGCGCGATCGAGAACGTACGGCACGTGGTCGCAGACACCCGGCAGGGCGCCGAGGTCAATCCCAGCGAAACCCGCCTCCGAGATGGCGGTCAATGCTTCCCCGAGGGGAAGATGCCGGAGAGTGATTGTGCTGCATGTTACAAGGTGGTTGATGCTCATTGCATTCCTATTCGAAACGAGTGGTTGGAGCGCGTAGCGACCGGCAAGTAATTGCCCTTGGGCCGGTGCTCTCCTGCCCACCGGCACTACTCACGAGTTAGTGTTCAAGCGTTGAGTTGCGCACAACGGAGTAGGAAGGCCGGACGCCCGTGCGGCCGGCCTACTTCCCGTATGGCGTCAACGCACCGAACGCAACTCCTCAAAGAAGCGGTGCTTCAATTCGGATGACATGCCCCAGTTGATGGGAACAGATTGGAAGCCGTTTTCGTAGTCGCCGGGCGTTGACTGCGGGATCGGCCACGTGGTCTCTGATCCGGGGTCGAAGTAGCCCCAAGAGATACCGGCCCGCAGCG
>CBDTVQ010000275.1:0-3440 GCA_965364045.1 uncultured Tessaracoccus sp.
GGACCACGGCAACGAAGACCATCGTGGTGGATCCCGACTCCACCTTCCGTTCAACCTCGTCCCGGGAATACAGGCTCAGCGAGCCGCAGTACCGATGGCAGGTCCAGAACCCGGGGATGGTGCTCGGCGCCGTCGACGAGGCGTTGGCTGAGGCTGTCGCCTCCTGCGGGGGGCGCGAGGTCTCGGTCATCGGGGTTGGCTCCGCCATGCACGGTCTCGTCGGCCTCGACCGGAACCTGCATCCGGTCACCGACATCCTCACGTGGGCCGACACGCGGGCCCACGCCGAGGCTCACGAACTGCGGGAAAAGGGCCTTGCTCTCAGTTTGTTGAAACTGTCCGGCACCCCCGTCCACCCCATGAGCCCCCTGACCAAGCTCCTCTGGTTCTCACGCCACGACCCTGAAACTGCGGCCCGTGTTCATCACTGGGTGGGGCTCAAAGATCTGGTGCTTCTCCATTTGACCGGTCGACTGGTCACCGAGCTGTCGACGGCGTCAGCGTCGGGACTCCTCGACGTCCATGCCCGCGACTGGGCGCCATCATCCCTGGAACTGGCCCACGTGCGGCGCGAACAACTTCCGGACGTGCTGCCAACGACGGCGCTCCTGGAACTCGCCCCCGAGGCGGCCTCCCGCATCGGCCTTCCCCCCGGAACTCCCGTGAACGTCGGCGCCACCGATGGTCCGCTGGGCAACCTGGGCACCGGGGCCATAACACCCGGTGTCGCCGGTCTGTCAATGGGCACCAGTGGTGCAGTCCGGATCGCCGTCCCCGAACCGAGGTTCGCGCCCAGCGGTGCACTGTTCTGCTACGCGCTGACCGATGACACATGGGTGATCGGTGGAGCAATGAGCAACGGTGGCGTCGTCATGCGCTGGGCCGGCGACGTCTTTGCTGCCGACCTGCACGCAGGACCTGACCGTGATCCGGAGCTGCTGGCGATCGCTGCCCGCGCTCCGGTCGGCAGCGACGGGCTGGTCATGCTGCCCTACCTCCTCGGCGAACGTGCACCACTGTGGGACCCCGACCTCACCGGTGCGTACCTCGGGGTGCGCAACGCACACCGTCGCGAGCACTTCCTCCGCGCCGCCCTGGAAGGTGTCTGTCGCCAGATGGCGGACATCGTCGACGTGCTCGACTCCGTGGCGCCCGTCGAGCAGATTCGCGTCACGGGCGGGGCCTTCCGCTCCCAGTTGTGGCGCGAGGTCATGGCAGCATCACTCGGCCGACCCGTCATCCGCACCGACGACGCCGAGGGCTCGGCCCTCGGATCCGCCGTGTTGGCGATGTTGGCCACCGGCCAGGTGGACACCCTCCCTGCAGGGCTGGCGAGGCTTGCCGCATCGGACGGGGTTGAGCCTCCCGTCGTGGTGAGACCCGAGGACGTCGCAACGTACTCCGCGCTGCGTTCCCGCACAGGCGATCTGCTCGCCGCCTACGGCGGGTTGCAGGAGTTCCTCACCACCCTCCACGGCTCGCAGTGACACGGCACCGACCACCCTGCTTCCGCCATTGCGACGTCGGGACGGAGCGACGCTGATCCGATGGCAGACTGGTGCCATGCCCGTTGCCCCTGATGACCTGTTGGATCGGCTCCGACTCGAGCTCGGGGAGACCGCAGAGATTCTTGACGCCTCGAAGCTGGCGCGGGCCCTGTACTCCACCGATGCGTCGATCTATCGGATCCCACCGGCGGTCGTGGCCCATCCACGCACCCGCGATGAGGTCATAGCCCTGGTTCGCGCAGCGCTGGCGGTCGGTATGCCGATCACCGCTCGGGGGGCGGGCACGTCGTGTGCCGGCAACGCCGTCGGACCCGGACTTGTGATCGACGTCTCACGCCACCTGCGCACCATCCACTCCATCGATCCAGAAGCGCGCACCGCCGTCGTCGATCCGGGCGTCGTGCAGGAAACCCTGCAACAGGCGGCGAAACCACACGGTCTCCGGCTTGGCCCGGATCCCTCCACGTCCACCCGTTGCACCGTCGGCGGGATGATCGGCAACAACGCCTGCGGCCCCCGCGCCCTGGGGTATGGCCGAATGTCTGACAACGTGGTGGCGCTGGAGGTCATCACCGGGACCGGCGAGATCCTGCAGCTGGGCTCCGAGGAACTCCCGGAGCTGCGCAGCCTCGTGGCCGGCAACCTGGGGATCATCCGCACCCAGTTCGGCAAGTTCGGCCGTCAGGTCTCCGGCTACTCCTTGGAGCATCTCCTCCCGGAGAAGGGCTTTGACCTTCCCCGTTTCTTCGCCGGCACCGAGGGCACGCTCGGCATCATCCTGTCCGCCACCGTCCGGTTGGCTCCTGATGCCCCTGAGCGCGTCATGGTGGCACTCGGCTATCCCACGATGGCCGACGCGGGCGACGACATCTCCAACCTGCTGCCGTACAGGCCCACCGCCTGCGAGGGGCTGGACCGCCGGATCGTTGACGTCGTGATCGCCAAGCGGGGGCCCGACGCCGTCGGCACCCTGCCCGCCGGTGATGGCTGGATGTTCATCGAACTGGTGGGAGATGATCCCGCCGAGGTCCGTGCCCGCGCCGATGCGCTTCTGTCAGCCGCCGCCAGTGTCGAGGGGTGGGTGGTGACGGATCCGTCGCAGGCCGCCGACCTCTGGCAGGTTCGGGCCAACGGCGCTGGTCTGGCCGGCGTCAGCCTCGCGGATCCCGCCTACCCGGGATGGGAGGATGCGGCAGTACCTCCCGATCGCCTGGGCGACTACCTCCGGGACTTCGACGCTCTCCTCGAGCGCCACAACCTTCACGCGTTGCCCTACGGGCACTTCGGCGACGGCTGTGTTCACGCGCGAATCGACTTCCCCCTCACATCCGAGGGCGGCGCGAAGAAGTACCGGGCGTTCGTCGTGGAGGCTGCCCAGCTCGTGGCCAGTTTCGGTGGCTCGATGTCTGGCGAACACGGCGACGGCCGGGCGCGCTCCGAGCTGTTGCAGTACATGTACACGCCCGAAGCACTGGAACTGTTCGGTGCAGTGAAGGACATCTTCGACCCCCACAACCTGTTGAATCCCGGGGTGCTGGTGGACCCGGCCCCCGTTGAGGCGGACGTGCGGGTGGTGGCCATGACGTCGTCGCCCCTGAACCTGACGCACCCGCACTTCGTCTCCGAGGTCCACAAGTGCAGTGGCGTGGGCAAGTGCATCGCGGACAACACCGGCTCCGGCGGTGTGATGTGCCCGAGTTTCCAGGCGACCCGCGACGAGAAGGATTCCACCCGCGGCCGCTCCCGTGTGCTGCAGGAGATGGTCAACGGCTCCCTCATCGGCGGCTGGCGCAGCCCGGAGGTTCACGAAGCACTGGACCTGTGCCTGTCCTGCAAGGGCTGCGCTCGGGACTGTCCCACCGGCATCGACATGGCCGCCTACAAGGCCCGTGTCACGCATGAGACCTGGAAGGGACGTCTGCGCCCGCGCAA
>CBDTVQ010000276.1:0-3438 GCA_965364045.1 uncultured Tessaracoccus sp.
GACGACGCGCTGCTATCGGCAACAGATCGCACAGTGGAATTCGGCGGAGAAGACGGACTGGACGAGAACTGCGTTGGGGGATGGGACAATTACGGCAGTCTCCTTGCCTTCGGGTGGAACGTCGTTGATCCGGATCCCGGCCGGGCCCGTGTGACGTTGATGGGCGGCGTCCACCCCACCCACCGCTACCTTGGCATCGGCCGCAAACTGCTGGCGTGGCAACAGGCCCGGGCTGTTGAATGGCGGGATGCCCACCGCCCGGGCATGGACCTCTGGATGGGGGCTTACGTTGAGGCGGGACAGCCGGGGTTTGAGCACAACCTCAAGAATGCCGGCTTCGGTGTGGAGCGGCGTTTCATCGACATGCATCGAAACCTCGGGTCTGTTCCCACTCCCCGAGAAGTGGACTCCGTGCAGTTTGTTCACCTCGAGCGGGAACACAGCGACGAGTTGCACGCTCTCCATCACGTGTGTTTCGGTGCCGACATCAATCATGATCACTGGGAGATTTCACTGGCCCGCGTTCGCAAGGACTGGTCCTGGGTTGCCACCACCGATGGGGCGGCCGTGGGTTACGTGCTGTCCCGAGAGGACGGCGAGGAGGACTCCAACGACCCGCCCGAGGGCTGGACGGAACGACTGGGGGTACACCCGCAACACCGTCGGCGTGGCATCGCCAGTGCGTTGCTCGAGCGAACGCTGGTCTCCATGTCCGATTCAGGGTGCGTCTCGGCCGGTATCGGCGTTGATACGACCGAGCCCAACGGTGCTGGCTCATTGCAGGGCGCGCTGGGCTACGAGGAGGGCGACAGCGTGCTGCTGATGAGCAGAACCCTTGCCGCGGTGAAGTCTGTAAGCTGATCCGTGGCAAGTTTGATCTCAACCTGAGGCGGGATACATGTCGGGCCACTCCAAATGGGCGACCACCAAGCACAAGAAGGCGATTGTCGACGCCAAGCGCGGAAAGCTGTTCGCCAAGCTCGTCAAGAATGTTGAGGTGGCGGCGCGGATGGGCGGCGGGGACCTCGCAGGCAACCCGACGCTGTACGACGCCGTCCAGAAGGCGAAGAAGTCCTCTGTTCCCAACGACAACATTGATCGGGCACTCAAGCGCGGCTCCGGAGCTGAATCCGGTGGCACCGACTACGAAACCATCATCTACGAGGCGTACGGTCCCGCCGGGGTGGCGATGCTCATCGAATGCCTCACGGACAATCGCAACCGCTCGGCGTCCGACGTGCGCGTCGCCGTCACCCGCAACGGTGGAACGATGGCCGACGCGGGTTCAGTCAGCCGGTTGTTCGCCCGCAAGGGAGTCGTGACCGTGGCTGCCCAGCAGGAGGAGATGACCGTTTCCGAGGACGCGGTCATGGAGGCGGCGCTCGATGCAGGGCTCGAGGAGGTTGCCGCGGCAGGGGAGACCTGGGAGGCCATCTGCGATCCCAACGATCTGGTCGAGGTACGCAAGGCCATTGAGGCCGCAGGGCTTGACTACGACTCCTCCGAGGTTGTGTTCGTCGCGTCCTTTGACCAGGCCGTGGACGAGGTCAGCGTGGCGGAGAAGGTGTTCCGCATCATTGATGCCCTGGAGGATTCCGACGACGTGCAGAACGTCTTCACCAACCTGGACCTCACCCCCGAGGTGGCGGCAGCGTTGGACAGCGACGAGTGAGCCACCTGCTGGACGGGGGCTACCATGCGCGTTCTGGGGATTGATCCTGGCCTGACCAGATGCGGCGTCGGCATCGTCGACGGCACCGTGGGGCGGCCCCCGACGTTCGTCGCCGTGGGCGTGGTCCGTACTGATTCATCGCTGGACGTCGCCAGCCGGCTCGCGGAAATCGCAGCAGGACTCGACGAGTGGTTCGACGCCTATTCTCCGGACGCTGTTGCCATCGAGCGGGTATTCGCCCAACACAACCTGGGCAGCGTGATCGACACGGCTCAGGCCTCTGGGGTTGCTGCCCTGCTGGGGGCTCGGCGAGGCCTCCCCGTCGCTTACCACACACCCACTGAGGTCAAGGCGGCCGTCACCGGGTCCGGAAGTGCAGACAAGGCGCAGGTGGGAGCCATGGTGGCGCGTATCCTTCGCCTCGGCTCCCCGCCCCGGCCCGCGGACGCCGCCGACGCCCTCGCCCTGGCCATCTGCCACGCATGGCGGGGTGGCCACACCAACCGATATGCCGCCGCGGTGGCCGAGACCAGGAGAAAAAGTTGATCCAGCAACTGCGGGGCACCATCATCGAGGCGGGAGCAACCACTTTCACCATCGACGTCGGTGGTGTTGGGTTCAAGGCCCTCACCACCCCTGCCACGGCAGCGGGGCTGCGTCTCGGCGAGTCCACGACGGTGCACACCAGCCTTGTGGTGCGTGAGGACTCAATGACCCTGTTCGGGTTCGACGACCCTGGCGAGCGCGATGCCTTCGAACTGGTCCAGACGGCCTCCGGCGTGGGGCCGAAGCTCGCCGTCGCCATCGTCTCGGTGCTGAGCCCTTCAGAGCTGCGCCGGGCCGTGAGTTCCGAGGATCTCGCCCGGCTGTGCAGTGTCCCGGGGATCGGACGCAAGGGTGCCCAGAAGCTGGTCATCGAACTGAAGGAGAAGGTTCTTCTCCTGGCAAACACTGCGGGCGAGCCGAAGGCCTTGCCCACCACGACCGAAGTCTGGCGTGAGCAGGTGTCCGAGGGACTGCAAGGGCTTGGCTGGTCCACGCGAGATGCTGCGACCGCCTGCGACAACGTCGCTCATCTCGTGGAGGCCGAGCCCTCGGTGGCCATCGGTTCCCTCATGCGCTCAGCACTCAACTCGCTGGCGAAGCGATGATGGAGCACTCCGAGGTGGATCCCGAGATCGTCCCGGAGGAGCGCGACTTCGAATCCGCGCTCAGGCCGAAGAGCCTCGCGGAGTTCGGTGGGCAGCCTCGGGTCCGCGATCAATTGGGACTGGTGCTCGACGCCGCCCGGCACCGTGGACACAGTCCGGACCACGTGTTGCTCTCAGGTCCTCCCGGACTGGGGAAGACGACGCTTGCCATGATCGTTGCGGCTGAACTGGGGGTGGCGCTGCGCATCTCCTCCGGGCCGGCCATCACCCATGCAGGCGATCTTGCCGCCATCCTGACCGGGCTGAGCGAGGGGGACGTCCTCTTTCTGGACGAGATCCATCGCCTCGCACGCCCGGCCGAGGAACTGCTCTACCTGGCCATGGAGGACTTCCGGGTGGATGTGGTGGTGGGCAAGGGGCCCGGCGCGACCGCCATCCCCATAGAACTTCCACCGTTCACGCTGGTGGGTGCCACGACCCGGGCCGGACTCCTTCCCGGACCGTTGCGGGATCGTTTCGGCTTCACGGCGCAGCTCGATTTCTACGAAGATGTGGACTTGTCCCGCATCGTCATCACGTCAGCCGCGAAGCTCGGTGTCTCCATTCATGATCGTG
>CBDTVQ010000277.1:0-3432 GCA_965364045.1 uncultured Tessaracoccus sp.
TGACAGGATTTGAACCTGCGGCCTCGTCGTCCCGAACGACGCGCGCTACCAAGCTGCGCCACACCCCGATCGGCCCGTTACCGAGCCATCGGAAATACTAGCCCACGCCCTCAGCGTGCGCGAAACCGGGAACCTTTGGCACCAGCGTCAGCATCGTGACCTCTGGCCGGCAGGCGAAGCGGTACGGGGCGAATGGTGAGGTGCCCACCCCCGCTGACACGTGGAGCGCGGACGTCCTGCCAGCATGGGTGTGCGACGACAGCCCCTTGGCCCGACGAGGGTCCAGATCGCAGTTGGTCACCAGCGCTCCGTAGCCCGGGACGCAGACCTGCCCACCGTGGGTGTGCCCGGCGAGGATCAGATCCATGCCGTCCGCAGTCATGGCGTCCAGGAGGCGGCTGTACGGGGCGTGCGTGACACCGATGTTGAGGTCGGCATCCGAATCTGCCGGTCCCGCGACCAGCGAGTAGTCGTCGCGCCCCAGGTGGGCATCGTCGGTTCCTCGGAAGGCGAGGCGATAGCCCTTGACCTGCAGAGCGGCACGACCGTGATTCAGGTCCATCCACCCCACCGCGGTCATCTTGTCCCGCAGCGTGCGCCACGGCAGTTCAGTGGGCTCCTTCTTCATGTGGGATCGGCCGTCCAGCACGTACTTCAGTGGATTCTTGAAGGCCGGCGCATAGTAGTCATTGGACCCGAACACGAAGACACCAGGTGTGAACCGCAGACTGTTCCAGGCCGCCATCAGCGGGAAGATGGCGTCCGCGTCGGAGATGTTGTCGCCAGTTGTGATCAACACGTCGGGACGAAGGGCCGCAAGGCTCCTGATGAAGTCGAGCTTGAAGTGCTGCTTTGACGTCAGGTGAAGATCAGAGACGTGAAGAATCTTCAGGGGCTCCCCACCCGGGGGCAGGATCGGCAATTCCACATGGCGCACAGTGAAGAGCTTGGCCTCCAGGAGACCCCACGCGAAACAGCCAAGGGCCGCGCCCGCCAAGGATCCCGCCACATGTCGGAGGCGAAGCCCCATCATCCGTCCTTGTTCTCATCAGCGGGCTTCGAGGGCTTCGGGGGGGAGGCTGGGGCAGGCGTCTTCTCCGTCGTGGGCGCCGTCGTGGGCTCCGGCTTGGGTTCTGGTTTGGGCTCCGGCTTGGGTTCGGGCCCGGCAGAGACCCGCAGGGAGATGGTCGAGAACTTGACCGCCGTTTTGCTGGGGCTGATCCCCAGGAAAGCGCCCCTGCGGCTGTTGCTGTAGACAGACCAGCGCACCGTGCTGAACCCTTCCGTCTCCAACGTCCGCTTGGCTTCGTTGTAGCCCATGCCCGAGACGTCGGGCAGTGCCACCTTCTCGCCCTCGAGAATCTTCTTGGTCGGATCGGTGAACTTGGTCTTTGGAAGATTTTCCAGGGCCGAGGCCATGGCAACTTTCCAGATCTTGCCGGCGTCGCCGCCACCACTTCCTGACAGCCGGTTGCCATTGGCCACCCGGACGCCGGACAGCGACTTGCGGCGGTTCGGATTGTCCTTGTAGTAGGGGTCGGTGGGATCGATGGCGATCATGGCCACGCCCGCCATCTCCGGGGTGTAGCCGGCGAACCAGACGGCTGCCGCATTGTTGGTGGTTCCCGTCTTGCCGGCCTGCTCGCGGCCACCCGGCATGCGAGCCGGACGACCGGTGCCCTTGCTCATGACTGATTCCAGGATGTAGCTGACGCCGTCGGCCACTTCGGGTTCCATGACCTTGGTGCAGTTGGCGGAGGGAACCTCGACGTTGGCGCCGTCAATGTTGAGCACCGATTCGAGGATGATGGGGGAGCAGTGGACGCCCCGGTTGGCAAAAGTGGCGTACGCCTCGGCCATGGACAGCGGGGTCACGAAAGAGGTCCCAAGGACAAAGGATGGGTTGCCGGACTCCGTGGCGAGGTCCTTGCCGTCGGAGAGCTTGACGCCCACCTTTTTGGCCATCTCGACGGAGGCGCAGATGCCGATGTCGCGTTCCAGTTGGATGTAGTAGTTGTTCACCGAAGACTGGGTGGCCTTCATCATGTCGATGGTGCCGTAACTCTTGTCGTAGTTCACCGGCTTCCAGCTGCCCTTCGAGTTGAACACGAAGGGTCCGTCGCAACTCTTGAAGGTGTCGCCGTCGTAGTTGCCGACCTTGGGTGCATTGTAAGTCTTGCCCGGCGTGGCGCCGGCCTCCAGCGCCGCGGCCATGACGAAGGGCTTGAAGGTGGAGCCGGCCTGGAAGCCTTCCAGCCCACCGAACTCTTTCTCCACGTTGAAGTTCCAGTACGTCTCTCCCGGGCCGTCTCCCATCTTGGGTCGGCTCTGCGCCATCGAGACGATGAGACCTGTGCTCGGCTGGATCTGGACGGAAGAGGAACGCAGCGGGTCCGTGGGGGCGATCTGGGCCGCCACAGCCGCTTCCGCTGCGGCCTGGGCAGCGGGGTCAATCAGGGTCTTGATGGTCAGGCCCCCACGCTTCAGGACGTTCTCGCGTTCTGCTTCAGTGTTGCCCAGCGCTGGCATCCTGTCGGAGATCATCACCTGGCGGACGTAATCGCAGAGGATGGGGAATTTGGAGGCGAGGCAGCCATTGGGCGTCGGCTGCACCTTGGAGGCGTCGAAGATGACCTGCTTGGCGGCTTCCGCCTCATTGGTGGTGATGATGTTCAGTTCGCGCATGCGGTTGAGCACCACATCGCGTCGATCCATCGCCTTCTGGGGATACTTCACCGGGTTGGTCTGCACGGGGTTCTGCACCATTCCGGCGAGCATCGCAGCCTGGTCCAGCGTCAGGTCCTTTGCGGTGGTGCCCCAGTAGTGGCGGGCCGCGGCCTCAACGCCGTAGGCGCCGTCGCCGTAGTAGGCAATGTTGAGGTAGCGCTCAAGAATCTGGTCCTTCGTCAGTCTCTCCTCCAGCGCCATCGCGTAGCGCATCTCGCGGATCTTGCGCTCGAAGCTCACCTCGGTGGCTTTCGCAATACCTTCTTTGTCGCCCTGGGCGTTGGCAGCTTCAACCTGGACCAACTTCACGTACTGCTGGGTGAGGGTGGAGGCGCCCTGGGTGTCACCGATCAGCGTCTTGACGAATGCACGTCCCAGCCCTTGTACGTCGATGGCGCCATGGTCGTAGAAGCGGTGGTCCTCGATGGCGATCTGTGCATCCTGCATCACGCCGGCGATCTCGCCCTTGGTCTTGTAGATCCGGTTCTCTTCGTAGAACGTGGCCAGTGTGGATCCATCAGCCATCAGGATGTTGGACCGCTCCGATTGGGGAGGGGTCTCCAACTCCGCCGGAAGGTACTGCATGCTTTCTGCCGCATACTTCGTGCCGCTGCTGGCCAGAGCGGTGAACGGGACCGCCAACCCTGCAAGCAGCAAACCGGAAAGCACGCTGACGGCGAAGAACATCAGCAGAGCGTAGGCCTT
>CBDTVQ010000278.1:0-3427 GCA_965364045.1 uncultured Tessaracoccus sp.
TTGCTGTCAGGGATTGCATGCGTGAGTAGAACGGCGCCCGTCCCCTTGCGAGGGACGAGCGCCGAGTGGCTTGCGGGTGAATCAGATCAGACGAGCACTCCGTCGCCGACGATGTCGCCGGCTTCCATGCGTGCTGCCGATGCGGCATCGTCGGTCTTGGCCTCCTGGGCGGCAAGTTCGGCGGCGATGCGGGCGCGGT
The DNA here is from genome assembly GCA_965364045.1 of uncultured Tessaracoccus sp. Taxonomy (GTDB): domain Bacteria; phylum Actinomycetota; class Actinomycetes; order Propionibacteriales; family Propionibacteriaceae; genus Arachnia. Next base: position 200 of record CBDTVQ010000278.1, read on the forward strand.
AGTTCGCCTTCTCCTTGGCCGTGTTCTCGTCGCTCCAGTCCAGAACCTTGGCCGCAATCTCTGCAATCTCGTCGACCGTGGATCCACCGCGGTCTGGGGATTCGGAGTTCAGACGCACACGGGAGATGTAGATGTCCTCGAGATGCAGTGCTCCCTCGACGGCGCACGCGCGGTGCACCTCGGCACGCAGGAACTGCGGCGCACCCTTGAGGGGCTCACCCAGCGAGGAGTCCTCGTCGATGGTGGCCAGCAGTTCCGGGAGTTCCGAGCCGTAGCGGTGCATCAGGTGATGCATCCGATCATCATCGAAGCCGTACTTGGCCCCGAGCCTCTTGGACTGGTTGAGCATGGCATCGAAGCCGACGGCGCCCAACAGTGGCAGGTTTGCCGTGACGGATGGATTCTTCTTGGCCTGCTTGTCGCCCAGTGCGAAGTCGACGGCGTCTTCGGCCATGACGCGGTAAGTGGTGTACTTTCCGCCGGCGATGGAGATCATGCCGGGCGCGACCTCCGTGACGGTGTGCTCGCGAGAAACCTTGGTGGACTTGGACTCATCCAGCACCTTCGGCTGCAGGAGCGGTCGCAGACCGGCGTAGGTGCCGATGATGTCATCGCGCGTGATGGGCACGTCCAGCACCTCGTTGGCCTGGGCGAGGATGTAATCGATGTCCTCGCTGGTGGGGACGGGGTGCTTGAGCTGCTCGTGCCACGCGGTGTCGGTGGTTCCGATGACCCAGTAGTGCTGCCACGGGATGACGAACAGGACGGACTTCTCGGTGCGCAGGAAGAGCCCCGCCTTGCCCTTGAAGCGTTCACGGGGGATGAGGATGTGGGAGCCCTTGCTCGCCAGCACCTTGAGACCGCCGCTGGCTGAGGCCATGTCCTGGGTGTCCTCGGTCCACACACCGGTGGCGCCGATGACGTGCTTGGCGCGGACCTTGACCTTCTCTCCGGTCTCCAGATCCGTGACGGTGCCACCGCTGATGCGGCCGCTCGCGTCCTTGTCCAGCTCCGTCACCTTGGCGCGGCTGACGGCAACGGCGTCGTACTCGAGGGCGGTGCGGATGAGCTGGATGACGAGGCGGGCATCGTCGACGCGGGCATCGTAGAACTCGATTGCACCAATCAGTGCCTTGGGGCTGATGTCCGGGAAACGCTCCATCGCACCCTTCTTGCTGAGGTGGTTCTGGATGGGGACGATCTTCTTGCCACCGGCACCTGCGATGGACATGGCGTCATACAGGCCAACTCCCAGAGCGGAGTACGCACGCTCGATGACACGAGTCTTCAATGGCCACAGGAACGGTTGGGCCTCCACCAGGTGGGGCGCGATCGTCGTCAGCAGCCGGGCGCGCTCCGTGAGCGCCTCGAACACCAGTTTGAAGTCCAGGTTGTAGAGGTAGCGAAGCCCACCGTGGATGAGACGGGAAGAGCGCGACGATGTTCCGGACGCCCAGTCCTGGGCTTCGACAACGGCTGTCCTCAATCCTCGGGAAGCAGCGTCCAGGGCAATTCCAGCCCCTGTCACGCCTCCACCGATGACCAGAACATCAAATTCTTCGGCTCCCAGCGCTTCAAGCGCCGCGGACCTCTGTGATGGGGTGAGCGATTCAGCCATGGATTCTCCTTTGATCCTCGATGCTTCAAGCATTCCTGTGGTCTGCACGTATTCGCAACCCCACTGCACGTTCGTGCAGGCAGGAGTATGATGTCGCACGGGCCACCCGGTGCTGGGATCAATCCTAGGGCGGGTCCGGCTCATGACAAGGGGTGTGAAGTGGATCGGGACAACGAGCTCCTACTGCGCGTGGCGCGGCTCTACCACGTCCAGTCAGAGACGATGGACGCCATCGCACACCAGCTCGGCGTCTCTCGCTCTACGGTGTCCCGGCTCCTGAAGGACGCCCGTGAGCTCGGGTTGATCCGGGTCACCATCGTGGATCCCGAGCGGCCACTGACCCGCCTTGCCGAGCTCTTCCACAAGAATTTTCATGTCAATGCCCACCTTGTCCACGTACGACCCGGTGCCAGCGGCGTCTTCCGCCTGGACCAGGTGGCCAAGGTGGCCGCCAAGCTCATCGACGAGACCGTGAGAAACGAGGACACCATCGGTGTTGCCTGGGGCACCACCACCTCAGCCGTCGCAGTACAACTGCGGCCGAGGGACCTGACCGGTGTCACCGTGGTGGGATTGAACGGAGGCGCCAACCATCGCACCACCGGCCTGCCCTACGTCGGCTCAATCCTGCAGCGCTTCGCCGCGGCTTTCCGGGGTGACGAGCAGTTGTTCACACTGCCGGCCTTCTTCGATGACCCACTCACGAAGGCCGCCATGTGGCGGGAACGAAGCACCCAACACCTCTTGCAGGTCAGGGCCCGCAGTCGTGTGGCTGTCTTCGGCGTCGGTGGTCTGGGGGCCGAGTTGCAGAGCCACGTCTACGCCGCCAACTACCTTGACGTCGACGACCTCGCGGAACTGAGCCGCAACAACGTCGTCGGGGATGTCTGCACGGTCATGCTGCGCGAGGACGGCTCCTGGCGAGACATCGCCTTCAATGAGCGCGCCACCGGCATGACCCCCGCAGAACTGAGGTCCGTTCCGAAGAGAATCTGTGTGGTCAGTGGTCAGACCAAGGCCGCGCCCGTACTGGGGGCCCTGCGATCCGGTGTGATGACGGATTTGGTCATCGATGACGAGACCGCACGAGCAGTGTTGAGACGCATGCAGCCGAACCTGCGCATGGACTGAGCGACCGGATCAAAATCGACTGGTCACCACAACAGGGGCAGGACCGCCACGTAGCCCACCATGAGTAGAACGCCCTCGCGTCGTCCCACCCTGTAGCCGGTCCGCATGAACACCAGCGCCAGCAAAGCGGCGGCCACCATGGCGCCCGCGCCGATGGTAGTCAGATTGGGGGCGTTGAAGGGTCCGGGAGCCAAGAGAATCACAGCGCCACCCACTGCCAGCCCGTTGAAGAGGTTGGAGCCCAGCAAGTTCCCGACGATGAGACTCGTTTCACCCCTGCGCCCAGCTGCGATCGCCGTCGCCAGTTCGGGCAGGGATGTTCCAAGGGCCACGATCGTCACACCGACGAAACCACCGCTCAGCCCGGCGATGTCCGCGATACCGAGCGCGCCGCGCACCAGGAGGTCCGCGCCCACCACGATCGCAATCAGGGCCGAAACGCTACGCACCACATCACCTGTGACGGGCCCCGTCGCCCC
>CBDTVQ010000279.1:0-3424 GCA_965364045.1 uncultured Tessaracoccus sp.
TCCGATCTTGGTCGCTGGGGACAGGAAGTGTTCCGCGCATCTCCGCGTCAGGCAGATCTCATGATCGTGTCGGGCCGCGTCAGCCAGAAGATGGCTCCCGTCATCCGGCAGGTCTATGACCAGATGCCGGAACCCAAGTGGGTCATCTCCATGGGCGCCTGCGCCAGCTCCGGTGGCATGTTCAACAACTACGCCATCGTCCAGGGTTGCGACCATTTCCTTCCCGTGGACATCTACCTGCCCGGCTGCCCGCCCCGCCCGGACATGCTCATCGACGCCATGTTCAAGCTGCGTGAGCAGCTCCAGCACACGCCCCTCGGCGCCAATGAGGCCAAGGCCATCGAGGCAAACGAGCAGGCCGCCCTGACGGCGCCCGCAACGCACGAGATGAAGGGGATCATGCGGTGAGCGAGAACAACCTTCCTGCCGAGTCAGGCCATGGCGATTCCGAGGTCACGCCCACTTCTGGCTTCGCCACGAAGCAGGGCATGTGGTCCGGCGGCTCAGGGGACACCTCGGGCTACGGCGGCATCCAGCGCACGCTGGAGATGCCCGGACAGTCCGTCCAGCCATTCGGTGATCCGTTCGACGCCATCTGGGATCGCGCACGCGAAGTGGTTCCCTCGCTGGCGCGAGGCAGGGTGCTGTTCGATCGCGGTGAACTGACCATTCATATCGACAGGGCAGCTCTGGCCGCCGTCGTTGCGAAGTTCCGTGACGACGCTTTCCTCCGCTTCGAGGCGTGCATGTCGGTCTCCGGTGTGCACTATCCGGAGGACACTGGTGCCGAGCTCCATGTGGTCTACGACCTGCTGTCGTACACGCACAACCGACGAGTTCGTCTCGAGGTCAGCTGTCCCGAAGCGGATCCACACATCCCGTCGGTGGTGGCCACCTACCCCATGGCTGACTGGCATGAGCGTGAGACCTGGGACATGTTCGGAGTGATCTTCGACGGACATCCGGCTCTGACACGCATCCTGATGCCCGATGACTGGGCAGGCCACCCACAGCGCAAGGATTACCCGCTGGGTGGCGTCGACGTGGAGTACAAGGGAGCCTGGGTGCCCTCGCCCGACAATCGGAGGACTTACTCATGAGTCACACCTACGCAGCAGCCGAGGACATCTTTGCCGCCCCGGGTGAGGAACAGCCGGACCGTGTCTACTTGGCTCAGGGTGGCGACTGGAGCGACATCGCTGGGGAGCAGGCCGAGCGCGGCGACGAGACCATCGTCGTCAACATGGGCCCGCAGCACCCCTCCACACACGGTGTACTCCGACTGATCCTGGAGATGGATGGTGAGACGGTCACGTCCATCCGCCCCGGTATCGGCTTCCTGCACACCGGTATCGAGAAGAACATGGAATACCGGACGTGGACCCAGGGCGTGACGTTCTGCACCCGCATGGATTATGTGGCCCCCTTGTTCAACGAGGCGGCCTACTGCCTCGCCGTTGAGAAGCTGCTCCGGATCACCGACGACATTCCCGAGCGTGCCTCCGTCATCCGCGTGCTGGTGATGGAGCTGAACCGCATCGCCTCGCACCTGGTTGCCGTTGGCACGGGCGGCATGGAGATCGGCGCACTGACTGTCATGACGATCGGGTTCCGTGAGCGGGAGATGATTCTCGACTTCCTCGAGGGTTTGACCGGCCTCCGGATGAACCATGCCTACATCCGTCCCGGCGGCGTAGCCAATGACCTCCCCGAGGGGGGGCTGGAGCACCTGCGGACGGTGATTGACTGGCTGAAGAAGCACCTGCCCGAGTACGCAGGTTTCTGCGACGCCAACCCCATCTTCAAGGGTCGCATGGAGGGGGTCGCGAAGATGGATCTCTCCCAGTGCATGATGCTGGGCGTCACCGGCCCGCCGCTGCGCGCCACGGGCTACGACTGGGATCTGCGCAAGACGCAACCGTACTGTGGCTACGAGACCTACGACTTCAAGTCGGTCACCTGGGACACCAACGACGCCTACGGCCGCTTCCGCATCCGCGAGGATGAAATGTGGGAGTCGCTCAAGATCGTCGAACAGTGCCTGGAGCGCCTGGAACGCACACAGGGACAGCCCGTCATGGTGGCCGATGCCAAGATCGCCTGGCCCGCGCAGCTCTCTCTGGGCGCTGATGGCCAGGGCAACAGCAACGAGCACATCAAGCACATCATGGGTGAATCCATGGAGGCACTCATCCACCACTTCAAGATCGTCACCGAGGGCTTCAAGGTGCCGGTGGGGCAGGTGTACCAGGCCATCGAGTCCCCCAAGGGGGAGTTGGGTGTTCACCTCGTCTCCGACGGTGGTACGCGTCCCTATCGAGCGCACTTCCGTGACCCGGGATTCAACCACCTGCAGGCCGTTCCCCTGATGTGTGAGGGCGGCATGATGTCTGATGTGGTGGTGGCCGTTGCCAGCCTCGATCCAGTTCTTGGAGGTGTCGACCGATGAGCGGTCACTTTGAAAGCCACTTCGCTGATTCCGGCTCCGTCGACTACGGAGATCAGTCCAGCGACATCAATTCCACGACGATCGACGAGCTGCGCGAGATTGGCTCGCGCTACCCGCAGGCGCGCTCCGCATTGCTGCCGATGCTGCACCTCGTGCAATCCGTCGACGGGCGGGTGAGCCCGCGCGGCATTGAGGTCTGCGCGGACATTCTCGGCATCACCACCGCGCAGGTGTCCGGCGTTGCCACCTTCTACACCATGTACAAGCGCCGCCCTGCCGGCCAGCATCACGTGGGCGTCTGTACCACGGCTCTGTGTGCGGTGATGGGCGGCGACATTCTGCTGGAGCGTGCCAAGGCCAGGCTCGGTATCGACGAGGGCCAGACGACACCGTGCGGAAAGGTCTCCCTGGAGCGGCTCGAGTGCAATGCTGCCTGCGACTACGCACCCGTGATGATGGTCAACTGGGAGTTCTTCGACAACATGAACCCCGAGACCACCGACGAGCTGCTCGACGCTCTCATGAATGACCAAGATGTCACCTCCACCCGCGGTGCAGGTCTGACTTCGTGGCGGGCAGCTGAACGTGTGCTTGCGGGCTTCCCTGACGGCCGTGCGAATGAAGGGCCCTCCGGGGGTCCGGCAACCCTGTTGGGGTTGAGCATTGCCCGAGAGAACAACTGGAGCGCCCCGGACCCCGCGAATCTCCCCGCATCTGAAGAAACCGAGGAAGCGAAGTGACGGATCTGCTCACCCCGGTCCTGTCCGCGGATTGGGACAGTGACAAGTCATGGACGCTGGCGCAATATGAGAGCGTCGACGGGTACACGGGTCTTCGCAGGGCCTTGGGAATGTTGCCGGCCGATGTGACGTCGCTGGTCAAGGAGTCGGGCTTGCGAGGCCGTGGGGGCGCTGGTTTCCCGACGGGCCTCAAGTGGTCGTTCGTCCCCAAGGACAATCCGAATCCCACCTACCT
>CBDTVQ010000280.1:0-3422 GCA_965364045.1 uncultured Tessaracoccus sp.
CCTGCCACGTTTGCGGCAAGCCCACATGGGAGGGCTGCGGCGACCACATCGAACATGCACTCGGTGACGTTGCCATTGACGATCGCTGTCACTGCAAGACCTATGTGGGCACTGATTCACCCGGTGGTGGTGCGAGCGCCTCTTCCTGGTGACCTCAGACCGCTGGGCCGACCAGACACGCGGCAGTCACTGTCCGTCACGCTGGCCAGTGATGTGGTGAACATTCGTTGCTGCGTGTCGGGTCGTCCGCCATGGCAGCCTGCTCGGACGACGAACTCCGGCGCCCGCTAGGTTGTTGGCCATGACCACTCCTGCTGCCCGTATCGACGGCCGTACCCCTGACCAGCTACGCCCCATCGGCATCACTCGCGGCTGGCTGGATCACGCCGAGGGGTCCGTACTCGTCGAGTACGGCCGCACACGGGTGCTGGTGGCCGCCAGCGTCACCCCAGGCGTCCCGCGCTGGCGCAAGGATTCGGGCCTGGGTTGGGTGACGGCTGAGTATGCAATGTTGCCCCGCGCCACGCACACCCGCTCCGATCGCGAAGCCGTCCGCGGCAAGGTTGGCGGCCGGACGCACGAGATCTCCCGTCTCATTGGCCGCGCGGTGCGCGCCGTCGTGGATTTCAAGGCCCTCGGGGAGAACACCATCGTGCTGGACTGCGACGTGCTGCAGGCCGACGGCGGTACCCGCACAGCTGCCATCACCGGCGCCTACGTGGCGCTGGCTGATGCCGTGTCCCACCTCCGCGGCCTCGGCCGCCTCAAGGGCGAACCGTTGATGGATTCCCTCGCTGCCGTCTCGGTGGGCTACGTGGATGGCGTGCCACTCATGGACCTCGCCTACGAAGAGGATTCCGCCGCAGGCACTGACATGAACATCGTCATGACCGGCTCCGGCGACTTCATTGAGGTGCAGGGAACCGCGGAGGGCAAACCCTTCAGCCGCGCCGAGCTCGACGTCCTGCTGGAGCTGGGCGCCGTTGGCTGCCGGGAACTGACGGAGATCCAGAAGAAGGCGCTGCTGTCATGACCCGCCAGATCGTGGTGGCAACCAACAACCCCAAGAAGCTCGTCGAACTCCGTCGAGTGGTGGGGGCGGCCGGTCTGGATGTTGAGTTTCTTGGGCTCAGCGAGTTCCCGTCCTACCCCCAACCCGACGAGACGGAAAAGACCTTCGAGGGCAACGCGATCCTCAAGGCGCAGGCAGCCGCGCGCCACACGGGAGTCGAGGCCATCGCCGATGACTCCGGCATCAACGTCGAAGAACTCAACGACATGCCGGGCGTGCGCTCTGCCCGCTGGGCGGGTCCGGCATGCGATGACACCGCCAACAATGAACTTCTCCTCGCCCAGCTCGACGGCGTGCCCGAGGAACGACGCAGTGCTCGGTTCGTCTGTGCACTCGCCCACGTCACACCGGGCGGAAAACGTCGTGTCTTCCGAGGCGAGATGCCCGGCCGTGTCACCACTGAGCCCCGTGGGGACAATGGCTTCGGCTACGACCCCGTCTTCGTGCCCGAGGCCCATGATGTGACAACTGCGGAGATGTCGGCCGGGGACAAGGACGCCATCAGTCATCGAGGGCAGGCTGTTCATGCCTTCGTCGAGTGGTTGAAGGAGGGCTGAGGTGCAGCAATACCTGGACCTGCTGCATCGCATCCTTGACGACGGCGTGGACAAATCCGACCGCACCGGCACGGGTACCCGAAGCATCTTTGGGCATCAGATGCGCTTCAACCTCGCCGATGGGTTCCCGCTGCTCACCACCAAGAAGGTGCACACCCGCAGCGTCTTCGGGGAACTCCTGTGGTTCCTGCGCGGCGACACCAACGTCGCCTGGCTGCACGAGAACCGCATCTCCATCTGGGACGAATGGGCTGACGCGGACGGCAACCTCGGTCCCATCTACGGCCACCAGTGGCGCTCCTGGCCCACCCCGGACGGCGGTCACGTGGATCAGTTGGCCGGAGTCATCGAAGCGCTGAAGACGTCCCCGGACTCGCGACGTCACATCGTCTCGGCCTGGAACGTTGCGGACATCGACGACATGGCCCTGCCCCCCTGCCACACCCTCTTCCAGTTCTACGTGACACCGGTCGAGGGGGAGCGCGGCCGCTTGAGCTGCCAGCTCTACCAACGATCGGCCGACGTCTTCCTCGGCGTGCCCTTCAACATCGCCAGTTATGCCCTGCTCACACATCTCGTCGCGCAGGTCTGCGATCTCGACGTCGGTGATTTCGTCCACACGCTGGGTGATGCGCACATCTACTCCAACCATCATGAGCAGGTGGCCGAGCAGTTGGGCCGTACACCCGGTTCGCTACCCACCCTGTGGATCAATCCGGAGGTCACGGCCATTGACGCTTTCACCCTCGACGACATCGCGGTGAAGGATTACCATCCGGACCCGCCGATCAAAGCCCCCATCGCGGTCTGAGAATGGAAGTGCAGAACATGAAGATTGTGGCCATCGCGGCCGTTGCGGACAACGGCGTCATCGGTGCCGGAGATGGCATGGTGTGGAACATTCCGGAGGACTTCAAGCGGTTCAAGGCCGTCACCACCGGCAACACGCTGATCATGGGCCGTCGCACGCATGAAGGCATAGGCCGCACCCTCCCCGATCGTCGCATCATCGTTGTCACGCGCAACAAGAACTGGAGCGGCGACGGCGTGGAGGTGGCGCAGTCCATCGAGGAGGCCCTCGAGCTTGCCGCCCAGACTCCGGAGAAAATCTGCTGGATCGGCGGCGGTGGGGAGATCTACCGGGCAGCGTGGCCCTACCTGACCGGTCTGGATGTCACGCACGTCCATCAATCGCCCGATGGTGACGTAACTTTCCCGCTGATCAGCAGGAGCGAATGGCTCGAGGTCTCGCGGGAGCCCCGCAGCGGCTTTGATTTCGTCCAGTACCTGCCCACGCCGTCCTGAGCCGTCGATGAGCATTGAAAATGCCCGCTGAGCTGGAGACACTGGCCGAGTTCGACGCTGTCGCGGCGAATCACGACTTGGCCCACGTCGTCGTGCAGTCCCTTGACCTGCGCGCTCGTGCGGACGTGCTCGCCCACTGCCGGGTGGACGGAGCGCTGTTCATGGGGTGTGACCTCACCGTCGCGTCCGCGGACGACTTGCGCGCCCGGGGTGCCCTTCTCTTCCCGAAGATCACCGATACACCGCTGAACCCCTACCGGGCCGCGCTGTACCGGGCCACCAACCTCTACGACACCTCACCGGAGGGTGGCTACCCGGACAGCTTCGACGCCCGCGCGTACCGCTGGAGCAGGTCTGAGGGTGTGTCCTCGCTGGAGAGAACCCTGGTGTCAGCACTGCATGACCATGCGATCTCCGACGCGCTGGACGAGTTCCTGGCCGGGCGCAGCAGCCAGCGCGTCGTGGGAGTCATGGGTGGCCACGCCATG
>CBDTVQ010000281.1:0-3377 GCA_965364045.1 uncultured Tessaracoccus sp.
TCTTCGTCTACGGCGTGGGCGTCGGACTCGCGACCGCGCAACTCACGGGCGTCGTTCTGGTGGACGTGCCGGTCGAGCGGAGCGGACAGGGCTCAGGCACGCAGAGCACTGCCCGGCAGGTGGGCTCCGCACTGGGTATCGCTGTGCTGGGCACAATCCTGTTCACGACCCTCGGCACCCGCCTGGAGACAGCGCTCGAGACGATGACGCAACTGCCGGATGCCGCCCGGTTGCAATTCGTTGAGACGGTGAAGCAGACGGCGGGTGCCATCATTCCGTCGCTCGGCGCCGACCCCTCGACGGCCGCCGTCGCCGAGGCGGCCCGCACCGCCTTCACCGACGCCGCACGGGCATCGGCTCTCAGCGCTGCGGCGTTTCTCGTGATGGGGTTTCTTGCGTCGCTGTCGCTGGGTGGCTCCAAGAGGCCGGAGCATGCGGGTGCCGAGGTCAATGAGGGCGACGTCGATCCTGATGTCCACCCCAACCACGCCGTAACCGACTGACCGCCACTGGCCCACCACCCGAGCCGTTGCCTCTGACTGACCAGACACGCCGCATCGACATGTGGGCAGAGCCCGGAGCGACCGGACACACCTCATCGACTGTCCACAATCGACGTATGCGTCGCCGTGGCTACTGGTTGCGGTGAGTCTGGTTGTTGTTGGGCCGACCGCAGGTACCTGCGCCTCGGCCGCTTGGGTGCTGAGAAAGTGGTAGTCAAACACCTTTCAAAGACCCAAGCCGGCTCGCCTGGGAAACCCGTGTGGCAACGCCTCTGGCTGGGGACTAGCCTCGTGGTGAGCGCTGTTCAACGTCGGAAGAGGTGGGGATCATCACTGATCTGCGGTGGTCGAAGCGGCCCGACGAGGCGGACGAGCCTCGCGTCGAGAAGGATGGCGACCTGTGGCGCATCAGATCACTTGAGGTGGCACGCCAAGTGTTGCGCGCCCGCCACGGCACGACTCAGGCGGGATTCACCGCTGAGGCAATCCCGCAGGGCTTCCTGAAGAACCATCCCATTCTCTTCTCCGACGGCCCCCTCCATGACGAGCAGCGGTCCAAGGTTGCCCGGTTCTTCGCGCCAAAGATCGTGGCAACCCGGTACCAGGAACTCATGGACACAGCGGCTGACGGCGTGATCTCCGAAGCCGAGAAACTCGACAGCTTCAAACTCGACGAACTCAGCCTGTACTTCACCGTCGAGGTGACCGCCGAAGTGGTTGGCCTGACCAATTCCAGGGTCAAACCCATGTCGCGGCGGCTGGTGAGGTTCTTCAACCAGCCCGCCTTCGACATCACACGCAAGGACCTCGGCCGCACGAACAAGCAGTGGATCCAGGCGGCCCTCAATGGGCTGTGGCCGGTGGTCAGGTTCTGGTTCGCCGACGTCTGGCCCGCCATCCGGGCGCGGCGGAAGGAGCCGCAGGAGGACGTCATCAGCCACCTCATCAGCGAGGGCTACGGCAACATGGACATCCTCGTGGAGGCCACCACCTACGGCACGGCAGGCATGGTCACCACGCGCGAATACATCTGCATGGCCGCCTGGCATCTCCTGCGCAACGATGCGCTGCGCGCCCGCTACCTGATCGCGGGCGACAAAGAACGCCACGCCATCCTGCACGAGATCATTCGGCTGGAGCCCGTCGTCGGCCACATTTACCGGCGCGCCCAGGAAAACATCGAGATCACCGATGGCGACGAGTCCTGGACCATTGAAAAGGGCGAACTCATTGACCTCTACATCCGGCATGCGAATGCGGATCCGGATGCAGTGGGTGACGAACCCCTGAACCTCTGCCCGGAACGAGAGCTGCCTCGCGGCGTCAACGAGACCGTCATGAGCTTCGGTGACGGCGCCCACAAATGTCCCGGCCAGCACCTCGCCATCTCTGAATCCGATGCCCTGCTGACGCGGCTGCTGGCGCGCGAGGTCACCATCGTGAGCGAGCCGAAGATGGGCTGGGACGAACTCATCTCCGGCTACATGCTGCGTGGTTTCGCGCTGCACATCGGGCGGGGACAGTGGCACCCGGCGGAGGCCGACGTAGTGCCCCATCCAGACCTCTGAGAACGTCTCCCTGATCTGACCCGGCCGCATCGATCAATCCTGATGCGCGAACTGCCGCTAGGGTGAGCGGGTGGCTCGACTATTTGGTACTGACGGCGTCCGTGGCGTCGCAAACGTGGACCTGACGGCAGAACTCGCTCTTGACCTCGCGGTTGCAGCGGCTCATGTCCTCGGCGAGGCAGGCGCATTTGGCCGTCGCCAACCGACGGCGCTCGTGGCGCGCGACCCACGGGCCTCCGGGGAGTTCCTTGAAGCCGCCGTCTGTGCCGGACTGGCAAGCGCAGGGGTTGACGTCATGCGCGTCGGTGTCGTTCCCACGCCGGCTGCCGCCTACCTGGTGAATGAGTACCGCACTGATCTTGGCGTCATGATCTCCGCCTCCCACAACGACATGCCGGACAACGGCATCAAATTCTTCTCCCGTGGCGGAGTGAAGCTCAGCGACGACCTCGAGGACGCCATTGAGCAGCACCTCGGCGAGGCCTGGCAGCGACCCATCGGGGACAAGGTGGGCCGGATCATCTCCCAGCCCCACGCCGTCGATCTCTACGTGGCGCACCTCGTGAAGTCGTTGCGCAAGAAGAAGTCGCTGAGTGGCCTGACCGTGGTGCTGGACTGCGCCAATGGAGCCAGCTACCAGACGGCCATGCGCGCTTTCGAGGAAGCCGGTGCAGCAGTCACCACCATCTTTGCCAAGCCGGACGGCACCAACATCAACGCTGGTTGTGGCTCGACGCATCCGGAAACCCTGCAGCGTGCGGTCGTCTCGTCCCATGCTGACATGGGGCTGGCGTTCGACGGTGACGCGGACCGCTGCCTTGCGGTGGACCATGAAGGCAACATTGTGGATGGAGACCAGGTGCTCGCCATCCTGGCCCTCTCCCTGCAGGAGGACCACCGGTTGGCGTCCAACACGGTTGTGGCCACCGTCATGAGCAACCTCGGGTTCGTGCAGGCCATGAAGGCCAACGACATCCGCGTGGACCAGACCAAGGTGGGAGACCGCTATGTCCTGGAATCCATGAATGCAAACGGCTTCAGCCTGGGCGGCGAGCAATCAGGCCACGTCATCATGAGTGAATTCGCCACCACGGGCGACGGCGTACTCACTGGCCTCCACCTCGCCAAGCGTGTTGTGAAGACCGGCAAGACACTGCAGGAGTTGGCTTCCGTGATGACCCGCCTGCCCCAGGTGGTCATCAATGTCCGAGACGTCGACAAGTTGCGCGCCGGAATCGATCCGGAGATCAACAGCGCCGTCTCCGATGCCAACCATGAGCTGGGGGAGACAGGGCGCGTCGTGCTT
>CBDTVQ010000282.1:0-3363 GCA_965364045.1 uncultured Tessaracoccus sp.
CTGCCCCGGGTCGACGGAGTGTGTCCAGGAGATGGGCGGAAGCTCATGGGGTCTTTCCACGTTGGTGCGCCACGTGGATTCCAGCACTTTGGATCCGTCGTCACAGGGCTGTCGTATGAGATCCAGCATCAACTGCCTGGTCCGGATGTCCAGCTGCTGTTCCGCTTGCTGCGAGAGAAGATCGGGCGTGAGATTGGGAGTCATGAGCAGCTTCCCCACGGCTTGGCCAGCTTTGTCCTCCTCATCTGTGTGGTCCTTCGTCGGGTAGCCGTTGTGAAACCTCCAGCAGGCGCGGTTGCGACGGTTGCAGCCCCCGGTCCACACGTCGACGAATTCCGGCGGGGAGCCCTCCCCGCGGGCGAACCGTGCGGCATCGCCGCCGAGCCGAGCTTCCGGTCCACCCAAGAGCAATCCCGCCCAGAGCCTGGCTCTTCCAGTGAGCAGGGGATGAAGAGAGTAAAGGCCGGGCTCAACACGATGGCATGCGCCGTTGCTGAGGGCTCTAGTCAGGACTGAGTCCCGGTTCTGGGCGAAGTTCACCTGGCGTTTGGTGAAGATCCCGGCCTGGAGTTCGGCTCGTTGCAATAGGGCGGGTGACAACTGAGATGAGTGGTTCATGATCTTCACTGTGGGCAACACGACGCGGGGATCGCCAGATGGCCAATTGGCTGTGCACAACATGCGTCGTCCATTGCAGGGGCACCGACGATTCTGGCCGCGTGGTTCGGCTCAGATTGCAGTTGCCTGTTATCAGCTGCGGTCTCGACAGATCGGAGTCCGGCCCCCGTCCGTCCACGATTTCACGCGGCGGAGCAGTGTGCTATACGCTTGGAAAGTTGTCATGGGTCTGTGCCTGCCCGCTGAAAAGCGTGTGGGGACCTTTCCCATCACGACACAACCCCGTGCCACAGGCTCGGGGCGCCTCCTGGCAAAATCCAGGGGGGCCATCATAGTTCCGAACAGGCCTGACAAGGGAACCAGCCGGACGAAGGAGAACTAATGATCCAGCAGGAGTCGCGACTGAAAGTCGCCGACAACACTGGTGCCAAGGAAATCTTGTGCATCCGTGTGCTCGGTGGCTCGAAGCGTCGCTACGCCTTTCTTGGTGACACCATTGTCGCCACGGTCAAGGATGCGATCCCCGGCGGTAACGTCAAAAAGGGTGAGATCGTCAAGGCCGTCATTGTGCGTAGCACCAAGGAACGTCGCCGTAGTGACGGTTCGTACATCAAGTTTGACGAGAACGCCGCAGTGATCCTGAAGACCGACGGGGAGCCTCGCGGCACCCGCATCTTCGGCCCAGTGGCCCGTGAATTGCGCGAGAAGCGCTTCATGCGCATCGTCTCGCTCGCGCCGGAGGTGATCTGACATGGCAGGACTTCACGTGAAGAAGGGTGACCGCGTCAAGGTCATCGCAGGCAAGGACAAGGGTGCTGTCGGCGAAATCATCGCCGTCAACATCGAAGCTGAGCGCGTGACCGTCGAGGGCGTCAACGTCGTCAAGCGTCACCGCAAGGAGTCCCAGGGTGAAGGTGGGCGTCGCATCGAGGGTGGAATCATCACCCGTGAGGCCCCCATCCACGTGTCCAACGTGCAGCTCATCACGAAGGTCGACGGTGAGGATGTTGTCACCCGTATCGGCTTCGAGCGCGTCGAGGTCATGAAGAAGCGTGCCGATGGCACCGAGTACAAGGCGCTGCGCTCCCGTCGTGTCGCCCGCAAGACCGGGAAGGAGATCTGATGAGCACCGAGACTTCTGTGACCACGCCCGTGGAAGCAAGGGAAATCCCGCGCCTCAAGCAGCGCTACCGTGCCGAGATCGCCAAGGCACTGCAGGGCGAGTTCAATTACGACAACGTCATGCAGATCCCCGGTCTCACGAAGATCGTCGTGAACATGGGTGTTGGCGAGGCAGCTCGTGACTCCAAGATCATGGACGGCGCCGTGCGCGACCTCACCGCCATCACAGGCCAGAAGCCATCGGTGACAAAGGCCCGCAAGTCGATCGCCCAGTTCAAGCTTCGTGAGTTCCAGCCAATCGGCTGCCACGTCACGCTGCGCGGCGATCGCATGTGGGAGTTTGCTGACCGTCTGCTGACGCTGGCTCTGCCCCGAATCCGCGACTTCCGCGGGCTCAACGGCCGCCAGTTCGACGGCAATGGCAACTACACCTTCGGTCTCAACGAGCAGGTCATGTTCCTCGAGATCGACCAGGACAAGATCGATCGTGTGCGCGGTATGGACATCACGTTCGTCACCTCGGCCGCCAACGACGTGGAGGGCAAGGCGCTGCTGAAGCACCTCGGCTTCCCGTTCAAGGCAGTTGATGACCCGAAGAAGGCTCGTGCCAAGCGCGGTCCGGCGTTCTACGCCAAGAAGAAGAAGTGAGCTGAAGGCATATGGCAAAGACAGCACTCAAGGTCAAGCAGGCCCGCAAGGCCAAGTTCGGCGTTCGCGCCTACAGCCGCTGCACGCGCTGTGGTCGTCCCCGCTCCGTGTACCGCAAGTTCGGCGTCTGCCGCATCTGCCTGCGCGAGCTGGCACACGCCGGCGAACTGCCCGGCATCACCAAGTCCTCTTGGTGACCTGAACTCCCGACATATCTTGAACACAAAATGCGTGTCAGGTCCTCACAAGGGAAACCGGCGCGAGAAAGAGGCTCAACAGCCATGACAATGACTGATCCAATTGCAGACATGCTGACGCGTCTGCGCAACGCCAACCAGGCGTTCCTGGATTCGACGTCCATGCCGTCGTCGAAGATCAAGGTGGGAATCGCCGAGATCCTCAAGGCGCAGGGTTTCATCCAGAGCTTTGAACTGACCGAGGAAGAGGGTCAGGTTGGCAAGGTTCTGAAGCTGACGCTCAAGTACGGGGAGTCGCGCGAGCGTTCCATCGCCGGACTTCGTCGTATCAGCAAGCCCGGACTCCGCGTGTACGCCAAGGCGAACGCGCTGCCCAAGGTGCTCGGCGGCCTCGGCGTCGCCATCATCTCCACTTCGCACGGCCTGCTGACTGACAAGCAGGCCAATCGCAAGGCCGTGGGCGGCGAAGTAATCGCCTACGTCTGGTGACCCGGACAACTGAGAAGGAGAACAGATAAATGTCACGCATTGGCAGGCTCCCGATCACGGTTCCGTCCGGGGTCGAAGTCACACTCAACGGCCAGCAGGTGAACGTCAAGGGCCCCAAGGGTTCTTTGGGTCTCACCGTTGCTGAGCCCCTCACCATCGCCAAGAACGAGACCGGCGAGCTGCAGGTGTCGCGTCCGAATGACGAGCGCGAGAACCGTTCGCTCCATGGCCTCACCCGCACGCTGGTTTCCAACATGGTCGTCGGTGTCACCGAGGGCTACGCGAAGAA
>CBDTVQ010000283.1:0-3363 GCA_965364045.1 uncultured Tessaracoccus sp.
ATACGACGTGGCTTCCTGGTCATGGGGAAACCTCCCTGCGGGCGTCCCGGGTCTTCCGTAGCGTGAACCAGCCATCGACGGCGAGCACGGCACCGGCGGCCAGTGCCAGTAGCCAGGCCAGCGAGTAATCGGGGGTGCCCGTCTCGCCTGTGGCCGCGCCGGCGCCGTCGGACCAGAAATCAAGGCCGCCGGGGCTGGTGCGATGGTCGTAGGTCCCGCCGAGATCGTCGGCGATCTGCCGCAACGTGGTTTCGTTGATCATGGAGAGCTGTGGAACGCCGTCGCGCTCGACGAGCTGATCAGTGTCCGGGCGCAACGTCATCCGTCCGCCCTCCTCGGTGCCGTAGCCCCACACCCTGGCTCCTGTGAGTAGTGGCGCGAGGGTGTCGAAAGAGGCGGGGCTGGCCTCCATGGTCTGCTCACCGTCGCCCAGGTAGAGAAGGAAGCGACGTGCCTGCGGACGGGATTCGGCGGAGGCGGACAGCAGTTCCTGTGCCAGTGGCTTGCCCACGGAGACGTCGCTACCGATGCCGTAGGTTTCCTCGCGCCAGCCCATGGTCTCGGCGAACGTGACCACCGCTGTGGTGTCCGTGGTCCAGGGCACCTCGATGCGGGCATCGTTGTCCATCACCACGACGGTGTAGCGGGCGCTGGGCATGGCTGCCACGAGTTCGCCCACATCGGCGGCAACGCCCTCCATGCGGGGGCGCTGGCCGTCGTAGTCGGCCGCGCCCATGGATGTGGTGCGGTCGATGAGAAGGACGACGTCGGTGGCAGTGGGCGTGGGCGGGTCCTCACTGCCCGCGACCGCGGGTTGCAGCGCGACGGCCGCCAGGAGTAGCAGAACTCCAGCGCGCAGCCAGACGGCGGGTGTGCGGAGCGTTCCGCGCGAAGCCCAGACGTGCAACGCCAGGACGATGGCGACGGCGGCAAGGAGGAACCACAAAGGAGTGAGTGTCATGCCCCGGCCCTCCGTCGATGCGCCAGTGATGCGCCGGCCACCCCGAGGAGTGCCAGCGCCGCGCCCGGCCACACGAGCGGGACGGCCTCGCTGCGTGCGCGACCGTCCATCACGGACTTCTGGGCGGCTTCGACGGCGCGGGTGATCGATGAGAGGTCAGGTTGCGGTCCGAGCAGCAGCACGTCACCGCCCGTTGGGGCGAGGGTGGTGCTCAGGTCATCGGTGGCGGCCACGCTGTTGTCCGAGGGCACGATGCCGAAGACGAGCACGTCGCGCTCCACTGCACGCTGGACAGCATCGGCGACGGAGAACAGTGGCGTCCCTGCCACCTGGTTGTCCGTGGCGAGCACGACCGTGCGCGAGCGCTTGGCCTCGGTCTGGTCGAAGCGCTGCAAGCAGCTGGCCAGACCGTCGCCGATCAACGAGGAGCCCAGATCCCCGACTCTCGTGCCGGCCACCTGCCCGCCGCCCAGCGTCTCGCCGGTCTCCCGCAGGTACTGGGAGATGTAGGCCGCGTCGTCGGTCAGGGGGAAGATGGTCACCGCGGAGGCGTCGAAGAGGACGAAGCCAATGCGTTCGCCCTCGAGTTCCCCGGCCAGGTCCGCGAAGCTGTTGATGACGTCACGATCCACCTGGGACATGGAGCCGGACACGTCCAGGCACAGCACGATGTCGCGGTTGCTGCGCTGCTCGGTGATGGTCTCCGCGGAGACGGGTCCGGCCGCCAGCAGTGCCACGCCGAAGCCGGCCACCGCCAGGGCGCAGGACTCGATCATGAGCCAACGAACCCGGGCCCGGGCGAGCTGGGCGAAGCGGGGCAGCGCCCGAATGCGGGCAGCGCTGGCCAACGGCAGTGCACCCGTGGTGCTGCGGCGACGGCGCGGCCAGAGCAACGCAACCAGGCCCACGACCGCGAAGAGGATGAGGACGGCGACGCCGTACCAGGGCTGTGTCAGCGCCATTGGTGAATCACCTCTACGGCTGAAGCGGCGACGGCGTCAACATCGGGGCGGGCAGTGGGGGAGAAGCAATCGGCCTGGACGCTCGTGACGAAGGTGGCGACTTCCACCAACCGAGGGTCGCGGCGGGCGGCGGCGGAGAGTTGCACTGCGGTCTCGTAATCGGCATCGCCGTCGGAGGCCGTTCCTGCGAACCAACGGGTGACGCGACTCATTTCCTGGACCGCGTTCTGCGCATCGATACCGCCTGAGTGGTAGTCGGCTGCGGCCGTGCTGATCCGGGCCAGGGCGTCGGTGCGCAACGTTGTCAGTGACATCTCTGGCGCTCCACCCGTGCTCCTGCCCAGCACTCGCCAGCGCAGGATGCCGACGGCCATGACCGCGGCTGCCACCAGAACGAGTGCTCCGGCGATGGCCCACCAGCGCCAGTCGAGGCCGACGGGGGGATTGATCTCCAGCAGGACGTCAACGGGCATGGCGGTGGCTCCTCACGAGGGTGAGAACAGCGGGCACGAGCCCGTCAGTACCTGCGAGGTGGCGGTGGGAGATGGCCAGCCGGGACAGTGCAGCGGTGCGGCGGGCGGCACGCTCGGCCCGGTCCGCCCGCACGGCATCGCGGAGCTCGGGGTCCGACCGGAGTTCCCGGAGGAGCTCGCGGTGATCATCGAGGCCGACGACGGAGGAGGTGGCGATGGCGGGATCAGTGGGATCAAGATCAGCGACTGTGATCAGAATCACCGCGTGCTGCACCACGAGGCGACGCAGTCGGGCCTCGAGATCGGCGTCGATGTCCACGTCGTCACACACCACCACGACGATTCCGCGGCGGCGCAGCGTCGTGGCAGTCACCTCCAGCAGTCGCCCGAGGTTGGCCTTGGCGCACTCGACACCGGAGGCTTCTTCGATGTGGCCCAGCATGCGCTCCAGTTCGACGTCGCGTGTGGAAGGTCGATCAGCGCGGATGTCGTCGCCGTCACATCGAAGCATGCCCACGTAGTCGCCGTGCTGGGTGGCGATGGAGCCGAACACCCCTGCCACCTGAACGGCGACGTCCACCTTCTTCTCGGTGGGTGAGGCCATACCGGCGAAGTCGCGACCGGTGGCAACGGCCACCATCAGGGTGGTGCGACGCTCGGCTATGTGGCGTTTCACCAGCAGGTTCCCACCGCTGCGGGCCGAGGCTTTCCAGTCAATCTCGGCCACGTCGTCGCCGCGCACGTACTCACGAAGGTCATTGAATTCCATGCTGCGCCCGGCGTGCAGCGAGGAGTGGGCGCCCTCGTAGAGCCCGCCCACCCGGTGACGGGTGGCGAGCGCGACGGCGCGACGAACTCGTGTCAGACGTGCCATGGGACTACGGGGTGGGGACGGCGTCGAAGACGGCGTCAATGAGGTCATCCGGGTGAACCTGCTCGGCCATGGCCTCGAACGTCAGGACGAGGC
>CBDTVQ010000284.1:0-3357 GCA_965364045.1 uncultured Tessaracoccus sp.
TCGCGCGATGCTTCCGGTGATGCCGACGCCCGGCATGGTCGACGGCGTCGTGTGGGTGCCCATGAATCCGGGCATTGGACAAGGTGATCGCCTAGCTGCGAATCCGGGCGAAATCGTCGCCGTGGACACTGTGGTCGTCGATGGAGGAATGTCATGACAAACGTCTTCTTTTCGGACCCCTGGTGGCTGATTCTCATCAAGGTGGTGGCCCTCTTCGCGGTGCTGCTGGTCTGGACCATCTTCAACGTCTGGTACGAGCGTCGCCTCGTCGGAAAGATGCAGCACCGGCTGGGCCCCATCATGAACGGTCCGTTCGGACTGGGGCAGGCGGTTGCCGATGGCACCAAGGCACTCCTCAAGGAGGACTTCATCCCCGCCAAGGCGGACAAGTGGATCTTCAACCTTGCACCGCTGCTGACCGGCGTTGCCGCGTTCACCACATGGACGGTGATCCCGTTCGGCGGTGAGGTGGACATCTTCGGCGTGACGACCCGTCTCCAGGTCACTGATCTGCCCGTGGCCATCCTCTTCGTCATAGCGATCGCCTCCATCGGCATTTACGGCATCGTGTTGGCCGGCTGGGCATCAAACTCCACCTACTCCTTCCTTGGCTCCATCCGGTCCTCGGCACAGATGATTTCGTACGAAGTGGCCATGGGACTCTCGATCGTGGGCGTCTTCGTCCTCTCGGGCACCATGTCCACGGCGTCCATCGTCGAGCAGCAGGCAAAGGTCCTGCAATTCCAGATTCCCTTCACGGACATCCAGATTGATCCGGGTATCCCAGGGTGGTACGGACTGCTCCTGTTGCCGTCGATGATCATCTACGGCATCACCATGGTGGGCGAGACCAACCGTGCGCCGTTCGACCTGCCTGAGTGTGAGTCCGAACTGGTGGCCGGTTACATGACCGAGTACTCCGGCTTCCGCTACGCGCTCTTCTTCCTGGCCGAGTACATCAACATGGCCACCGTTTCGGCCGTCGCCACGACGCTCTTCCTTGGCGGGTACCTGCCGCCGTGGCCCTTGAACCTCATCCCGTTCCTCGCCGACAATGCCTGGTTCGGCCCGATCTTCTTCGTCATCAAGGTCCAGCTCCTGTTCTCGGTCTTCGTGTGGCTGCGTGGCACGTTGCCACGATTCCGCTACGACCAGCTCATGGACCTTGGCTGGAAGAAGCTCATTCCCATTTCTTTGCTCTGGATCGTCATGATCGCCATTGCTCCGGGGTACACCCTGCCGCTCGCCATCCTGCTCCTGGCCATCCTCATCGCCCTCGGCGGGACGACGGACAAGGACGAGGACGAGGATGACGAGATTGACCTGGATGAGCCGTTCGACGCCTTCGCCGGGGGCTACCCCGTACCGCCACGACCAGGGCAGCAACTGCCCGAAATGGCGGGAGTGCTGCGTGCTTCAGGCACCGATGACACCCCTGCCGGTGAGGAGTTCTGATGGGAATGTTTGATCCGTGGGCCGGATTCGGCATCACGCTGAACACCATCTTCCGCAAGCCCTTCACGCAGGGGTATCCCCAGAAGGGCAAAGAAAAAGTCACGATGCCGCGCTTTCACGGCCGGCACCAGCTGAACCGCTGGCCCGACGGACTGGAGAAGTGCGTCGGTTGCGAGCTGTGCGCCTGGGCCTGTCCGGCGGACGCCATCTACGTGGAGGGCGCGAGCAACACTGAGGATCAGCGTTTCTCCCCCGGCGAGCGGTACGGACACGTGTACCAGATCAACTATCTGCGCTGCATCTTCTGCGGACTTTGCATCGAGGCGTGCCCAACGCGTGCCCTAACGATGACGAACGAGTTCAAACTCGCGGACACCACGCGTGAGAGCCTCATCTACGAAAAGCAGGACCTGCTTGCGCCGCTGCTGCCGGGTATGGAGCAACCACCTCACCCGCGCCGCCTCGGCGATGACGAGCAGACCTACTTCCTGGGGCTTCCCCCCACTGGCCAGCCGGATACGCGCACGGCCCCTCCCAGCAAAGGAGTGACACCGTGATGACACTCATCCCGCTGATTTCTGCGGACCAGGTGGCCTTCTGGGTTTGTGCCCCCATCATGGTGGTGCTCGCACTGGGCATGGTGATTGCACGCAAGCCCGTGCACTCGGCGCTGTGCATAGCTGGCGTCATGGTCGGTCTGGCTGTGCTCTACGCCGCACAGGACGCCCCGTTTCTCTTCGTCGTGCAGATCATCGTCTACACCGGCGCCATCCTGATGCTGTTCCTGTTCGTGGTGATGCTCGTGGGCATCGACAGCCGGGACTCGATCGTCGAGGTGTTGCAGGGGCATCGCGTTGCCTCCATCTCCGCAGTGCTGGTCTTCGCCGCGCTGTTGCTCGTCGCCTTCGGTGGGAGGCTCTTCGCTGGCAACCCTGCCGGCCTGGATGCGGCCAACGCCGAGTTCGGCGGCAACCTGCAGGGGATCGCAGCCCTGCTGTTCACGCGCTACGTCTTCATCTTCGAGGCCACTGCCGCGCTGCTCATCACAGCAGCGCTCGGCGCCATGATCCTTGCGCACGGCGAGCGGCTCAAGGCCAAGAAGACACAGGTCGAGCAGGCGTCTGAGCGCATTGATCGTTACGCGACCGATGGTGTCCACCCCGGCCCCCTCCCATCCTCCGGTGTCTTCGCACGACAGAACGCCATCCACGTCCCGGCCCTGTTGCCCGACGGCTCGATCTCGGAACTGTCGGTGTCCCCGACGCTGCGGGCACGCGGTGTCATCGTGGAGGTCGACGATCTGCGGATTCCCACGAGCAAGGCGTTCGCCGCGATCGAGCGGGCATCCGCTGAAGCTGAAGGAGACGCACTGTGACATCCGAACCGTACCTGGTGCTCTCGGCGATCCTGTTCGCCATAGGGGTGACCGGATTCCTGTTGCGCCGCAACGCGATCATCGCGTTCATGAGCGTCGAGCTGATGCTCAATGCCACAAACCTTTCCTTCGTCACCTTCTCCAGGCAGCACGGCAATCTGGACGGTCAGGTGGCGTCCTTCTTCGTGATGGTCGTCGCGGCCGCCGAGGTTGTGGTTGGCCTGGCAATCATAGTGTCCATCTATCGCGCCCGCCGCTCGGCTTCTGTCGACGACGCGAACCTGCTGAAGTTCTAGAGGGCTGAATAGTGCAACTCCTGGAAATCATTCCTGCGGTACCCGCCACGGGGCTCTTCAGCCTCGCATGGCTCGTGATCGCCATTCCCCTGGTGTGTTCGGCACTGCTGCTCGTACTGGGGCGACGATCCAACGGCTGGGGACATCTGCTCGCCACCGCCGCCACGCTCGCATCCTTCGCCATCGGCCTGCTGCTCTTCCTGCAGATGCTTGTCGCGGACGAGGGATCTC
>CBDTVQ010000285.1:0-3346 GCA_965364045.1 uncultured Tessaracoccus sp.
GCGGGCCCGGCATGGGTGGCTCCGGACCATTCGGCGAGGCGTCCGGCGGTCCCGTGCCGGTGGCCATCGAGAGCTTCAACGCCCTCAGGGCCCGCGCAACCGCGGACACCGCGGCCTCATCAGAGTCCCTGCGCGATCGCACAGACGAGACCAACTGGGACGGGAACTGATCCATGACGAAGCGCGCCATCGTCTACCAGGCAGCCAACCTGCTGCTGGTGTACCCCACCGAAGAACTGATCTCCCGGCTCGACATGCTGCGGGAAGCGCTCAGGGACACCGGTTTCGAGCACCACTTTGAGCCCTGGCTGTCGAAGCTGGAGACGACCCCACTGTCCGAACTCCAGTCCGACTACGTGCAGGAGTTCGACCTGTCCAGGCGGCACAGCCTGCACCTCAGCTATTGGTCCGCGGGCGACACTCGGCGCCGGGGCATGGAACTCCTGGGCTACAAGGACGCCTTCAAGGCCAGCGGCGTCGATCTCACGGGCAACGGTGAGTTACCTGACTTCCTGCCCGCAATACTGGAGTTCGCCGCCTGCATCGAC
Organism: uncultured Tessaracoccus sp.; assembly: GCA_965364045.1. Taxonomy (GTDB): domain Bacteria; phylum Actinomycetota; class Actinomycetes; order Propionibacteriales; family Propionibacteriaceae; genus Arachnia. The sequence goes on from CBDTVQ010000285.1 coordinate 549, forward strand.
GAGGACGCCGGGTACGACCTGCTGCAGCTCCATCGAGCGGAGATCGAAATGCTGCGCCTCAGCGTCACCGACGACGACCTGTTCCAGGCTGGCGTCCTCACCGCGGTCTGCGCAACCCTGCCGGGCACCTCGCCCGTGACCCGCGATGACGCCAGGGCGATGTTGCAGGTCAGTGAGAACCCCGAGGCCGTCGGTCTGACATTTTTGACAATGCTCCCCACCCGCACCGGAGGCTGACATGGATGTGTTTCTGTGGGGCGTTCTGCCCTACCTGACGGCGTTGATCTTCTTCGGCGGCCTGTTCTGGCGCTACACGTACGACCAGTTCGGGTGGACGACCCGCTCCTCGCAGCTGTACGAGTCGAAGATCCTGCGGATCGCCTCCCCGATGTTCCACTACGCGCTGTTCGTGGTGCTCGGCGGTCACCTGATGGGCCTCTTCATACCCAAGAGCTGGACGGACGGGATCGGGATCTCCCAGGGGATGTATCACTGGACGGCGCTGATCCTTGGCACCGTGGCCGGGGTGGCCACCCTTCTCGGCATCGGCATGCTGATCTACCGACGTCGCACCACAGGCCCTGTGTTCATGGCCACCACGAAGAACGACAAGGCCATGTACGTGGTGTTGGTCGGAGCTCTCGTCCTGGGGATCTGGGCGACGCTGACCGGCGGCACCACGGCGACGGGCGAAGAGCACAACTACCGGGAGACGGTCTCGGTGTGGTTCCGCTCGCTGTTCATCTTCCAGCCGAACATCACGGCCATGGCAGCGTCAACGCTGCAGTTCAAGATCCACATCCTCACAGCTTTCCTGCTGTTCGCCTCCATGCCCTTCACCCGGCTCGTGCACGCCTTCACCGTGCCGTTCCACTTCTTCTTCCGGCCCTACATGATCTACCGCTCCCGCCCGAAGAGGGTCGAGAGCACCCACACGCACGGGCGTGGCTGGGACAAGATTGGCACCCCGGACCGCGTGAAGAAGGGCGACGACGTCTACAAGCCGTGAGCATCCGGTTCCCATCACCACACCGCAGTACTGCTGAACCACATCGCATTTGACGACAGAAAGAGCACGCCGTGAGCGCCAATACCCGATCAGGTTCCGAATGGCTGACCTCCTGGGATCCGGAGGACGAGGAAAACTGGGACAAGAAGCTGGCGTGGGCCACGTTGTGGATCACCACCTTCACGCTGACCATGTGTTTCATCACCTGGTTCCTGCCCAGTGCGATCATTCCGCAGCTCAATGCCATCGGGTATGAGTTCACCAAATCCCAGCTGTACTGGATGGCCTCGATGCCGGGCCTCGCCGCCGGCCTCCTGCGTCTGCTGTGGATGGTGGTTCCCCCCATCCTTGGCACCCGCAAGATGGTGACGCTCACCACCCTGCTGCTGATCTTCCCGCTGCTCGGCTGGGGCGTGCGCGTCATCGAACCGACTGCCCCCTACTGGGAGCTGATGGTGCTGTCGTTCCTGGCTGGTATCGGTGGAGGTGCATTCTCCGGCTTCATGCCGTCCACGTCATATTTCTTCCCCAAGAAGAAGCAGGGACTGGCACTTGGTCTTCAGGGCGGCCTCGGCAACTTTGGGGTGTCCATCGTCCAGCTCGCGACGCCGTGGCTCATCGGCTTCTCGATGCTCGCCTTCCTTGGCAACAGCCAGACGCTCGTACAGGCTGGCAAGGAGAACCGCGAGGTCTGGTACCAGAACGCGGCCTTCATCTGGATCCCCATCATCATCCTCGGTGCGATCCTGGCGTGGACCATGCTGAAGTCCGTTCCAGTCACGGCAAACATTCGTCAGCAGTTCGACATCTTCAAGAACCAGGACACCTGGTGGATGACGCTGCTCTACATCATGACGTTCGGCACCTTCTCCGGGCTGGCCGCCCAGTTCGGCCTCCTGATGAACAACCTCTACGGCGCGGGAAATGAAGCCATCGTGTCCGGAACCGGCGCCACCGCCGAGATCCTGGTGGAGGGCTACCAGCTGCCCGTGCCGGCAGCCTTCGTCTTCCTCGGGCCCTTGGTTGGTGCAGGTGCCCGCGTCATCTTCTCACCACTGACGGACAAGATGGGTGGCGCCATCTGGACGCTCATCTCCGGGATCGGACTCGTTGGCTCCATCGCCTTCACCATGACGGCACTGGTGCCGGACACGTCTTCGTCGGCCGCACTCAGCGCAGGGTTCGCCCGCTTCCTCTGGGGCATGCTCGCCATCTTCCTGTTCTCTGGGATTGGCAACGCGTCCACCTTCAAGCAGATGCCCATGATCTTCGAGCGTCGCCAGGCGGGCGGGGTCATCGGCTGGACGGCCGCCATCGCCGCCTTCGGTCCGTTCATGTTCGGTATCGGTCTGGCTTTCGTGGGCGTCACCGTTTTCTACGGCATCGGGCTCGCCTGGGCAGTCATGTGCATCGGCATCACGTGGTGGCGCTACGCACGCCCGGGAGCCGCCAAGCCGTCGTAGACCTGAGGCGCCGTGCGCCTAAGGTGCCGCGGTACGTACCGACGGCCCACAGGTTGCCGTCGGCGCCATTGGAGACGAGACGCCAGGCTGCGCGCCCTCATCGAGCTGACATGCCACTGGGAGCGGGATACCCACACTTGGCGTGAACCTCATTTAGTTGCTTTCTTCGAGGATGCCTTCGGTGATCGCACGGAGCGCCAGCAGGTGCTGTCGGTAGGCGCGGTGCCCTTTCGTGGTCACCTCGACCCAGGTGCGTGGCCGACTGCCCACGAAACCCTTGGTGACCTTGACGTATCCGGCCTTGTCCAGGTAGGAGATCGCCTTGC
>CBDTVQ010000286.1:0-3344 GCA_965364045.1 uncultured Tessaracoccus sp.
GATCTTCGACGGCATCGCATCGATGAAGGCGGGGGTCTTCGCGAGCAGACAGAATCCGACGTCCGCACCTCCCGCGATCTCCCAGGAACGTTTCGGGTCCTGCCTGCCGTGGAACCGGATGCCACTGCAGTCCGGATCCTGTAGCCGTGCCTGGAGCCAATCACGGTCACTGCCCGACGCCGGCCCGATGATGTCCAGCTCCCACGGCTGCGCATCCGATGCCGTGGCTGCAACAGCCTCCACCATCGTCTGCAGTCCGCGCGAGCGGCGGTTGTCGCCAACGTAGACCGCGCGCCATCTGTCGTCGTCGACAGGCTCCACCGCGGTGTACAGCAGTGTGAAATCCGGCTCGTTGCGCATCACATACCGACGACGAGCGCGCCGCGGGGGCACGTGCTCATCTGCCACCAACACGAGATCAGCGCGGGCAATGAGCCAATTCATGGCGCTGACCCCAGCTTGCAGCAGAGCCAGCAGAGGACCCGGAACCCAGGAGCGGTCGTGCAGCAGTTCCCGATAGTCCTCATGAACGTCGGCCACCCACGGGATGCGTCGCACCCGGGCTGCCAGGAACGCGCTGGGCGAGGTGTCCGGATCGATGGTGAGGAGCACGTCGGCGCGGACCTGCCAGGGCCACGTCAGCGCCCGCATCATCCGCGTTACTTTCCCAGCGGACAGGACCGCGGTGACTGAACAGCCCTCGGGAGCCCGACGAGCATCGCCCAGCCCATGCACGTGGACATCACACCCCGCCCTGCGCAGTGCCGCCGCCGTCTTGTGCAGTCGGGCGTCCCCCACGTCGTGGCCCGTGGTGACGATGGCGACCCTCCGAGTCAGAAGTCCTCCATGATCATCTTTTCGTCGCCCACCTTGAGGAACTCGAGATAGGCGTCGCAGATCTGCTTGGGGTCTCCGCGCTTGATGAGCCTGCCCTTGTGGAGCCAGATCACTTCGTCGGAGAGGTCCTGGATGGTTGCCAGAGCGTGCGAGACGAGCAACATGGTGCCGGCTTGCGCCATGAGGGCAGTCATCTTCTTGGCTGCCCGCTCCTTGAAACTCGCATCGCCGGCAGAGAGAGCCTCATCAATGATGAGGATGTCAGGGTTCATGTTGACGGCCACGGAGAACGCCAGCCGGGAGAACATGCCGGAGGAGTAGGTGCGCATGGGCATTTCGATGAAGTCGCCGAGATCAGCGAAATCAGCGATCTCGTCGAACTTCTCATTCACCTCACTACGTGTGAGTCCGGCCGCCAGAGCGCCAAGTGTCACGTTCTCCCGTCCGGTGAGAGCAGAGTTGAACCCGACACCCAGCGCCAGCAGGGTTGACACTTTTCCGCGCACCTCGATGCTGCCCGCAGTGGGCGGCAGGATGCCGGCAACAGCTCGCATGAGGGTGGACTTGCCTGCGCCGTTGGCTCCGATGAAGCCAGTGCACTGTCCGCGGGGAACTTCAAAGTTCACTCCTCGCAGCGCCCTGACTTCGCGGTACTTCTGACGCTGTCCCTTGCCTGCCTTGACCAGCGCATTTTTGAGGGTGGATTTGCGCTCCAGGTTCACCTTGTACGTGATGTCCAGGTCGTTGACAACGACGGCACCGTGACCTGAAGGGTGGGCCAAGGGCGTGACCGATGCGTCGGCCACGGGCTCCGGGGCACCGGGGTCTCGTTCCATGGGGGCTTCAGAGGCGGACAGCGAACTCACGCTCCCTTGACATGAAGTACAGAACACCGATGACAAGAAGCCCGATCGACCAGGCAAACATGATCCCTACGTACATCCACGGCGGCTTGAGACCGTTCATGGCGTCGGACCAGACACCGAGTGGCGAGAACATGGGATTGACCTGGATGAGTTGTCCCACCCTTTTGCCGATCGAACCAGTCAGGAAAACTTCCGCCGAGTACAGAACCGGCGAGAGGTACAGCCAAATCCGGATGAAGTACGGCAGGAACTGTGCGGTGTCACGGAAGTAGACGTGCCACGTCGCAATCAGAGCACCCAGACCCACTCCCATGATGGTTACCACCAGAATGACCACGGGTATCCAGAGCATGTGAAACGTCCACGGCTTCTGAGAAGCGATGTGGATGACCGCGTACACAAGCAGCGTGGGGAGGAACCGTCGAAACGCCAGATAGACGTTGGAGAAGATCAACAGCAGCTTCGGGAAGTTCATGTTGAGAATCAGACTGCCCGCGTTGGTGATGGACGTGGCGGAGGCCGTGATGGAGCCGGTGAGGTAGAAGAAGATAAAAAGACCTGAGGTGATCTGCGCGAAGTCGGCGTTGGGATTGGACCCGCTCAGCACCTTCACGAGAAGGAAGTAGACCCCGGCCAGCAGCAGCGGGTTGATCACGAGCCACGCCTGACCCAGCACCGTATTGGTGTTGGCGGCACGCATGTTGGTGTGGCTGAGTTCCAGAGCAAAGTCACGACGACGCCACAACTCTTTGAAGTATTCCCGCATATTCGGGAGGCCGGCCTTGTGTGGCGTGTAGATCCTGTATTCCTCGCCGGTCTTGGCTGTGGAGTCAGTCAACTTCCCTCCCTCCCCAGCAGCCATCGGCTGCGTCTCGTCATGGACGGTCACTCCGTCCGAGTGTCAGTTTCGCATATACGTCGAGGAGACGTGCAGCGTCGGATGACCAACTCAACTCCTCGCGAGCAGCCTCAACGGCCGTGCGAAACTCCTCGTATCCTGCCACGGCCTCGCCCACGGCCCGAATCAGTGCATCGGAATCACCGGGCGAGTACAGGGTTCCGAGGTTGTGTCTGCGAACCATCCGCGCGAGCTCACCCACGTCCGTCGCCACCACTGGGACACCCAGGCTCACGGCATGAAACAACTTGTTCGGCATGGCCAGCCGGTGGTTCTCCCACTTGTCGGAGTGTGTCACCAGTGAGAGTCCGGCGGCCTGGATGAGCTCGGAGGCGCCTGCCAGGGGAAGTGCGGGCCGCAGGTCGAGGCGGCCGGGCTTGAAGGACGTCAGGAATGTCTCATCCGCAGGGCCCACAACGGTGATGGGCAGAGCGACGTCGTGGCTGGCTGCAGAGATCGTCTCCAGCTCTCTGAAGGCAGCAACCCGGCCGGCATAGACGAGACCGGTGGGCGCTTCGAGTGGCGCGGGCAGCTCCGGCTCAAACGGAAAACTGTTGCGCACCACTGTGATGTTGCGCCACCCGTACTGGCGCCGCAGCGCATCGGCGACCCCGTCGCACACTGTCAGCACAGCCACCGCCCGACCGCCGAGTTGGGCCTCAAGCCGTCGTTCCTTGAGATCAGCCAGGGGGGTGGGCCGGTGTTCGCGTGGGAGGCCAGACCAGAGTTCGTGTGAGTCGTAG
>CBDTVQ010000287.1:0-3343 GCA_965364045.1 uncultured Tessaracoccus sp.
CTCGCCAGTTCGGTTGTCAGCGGAAGGTCAACGTCCCACAGAGCCACGGCCTTCGCGCCTTCTGCGACGGCGCGCCGCGCGTAGAGCTCGCCCATGCCCCTGGCAGCTCCCGTGATGACGATCGTCGCTCCGACGACTACGGACTTGCCTGATGTGTGGGTCATGTCTGGCTCCTTCGTGGATGCGCGAGCTGTGGGGCGATCAGATGATTGCACCACCCAACACACTATGGGCTTTGACGGGTTGTAACGGTGCACGGCCCAACCCTCGCTGGTCCGGCCGTGTGGCTGCTCAGTTCCCTGTGCATGCGACGTCCGCTTCCAGTCTGGGACGAAACGAGAGCGATCTTCGCGTTGCAACGTGTTGCCGCCCAGATCTCAACGATTCTTCCAAGATGTTCCCGCCCTAAGCAGGCCCCCAACCGGGACGGGGGAAGGCCTCGTCTAGATTGGAGTCATCTGGCAGGAGGTGGCTGTGACGTCATCACGTGTCGGCGATGCGCCGAATGTGCAGGACAGGAGCGGGGCGCTCCAGGGCGCCGACGAGGCCGCCCTCGCGCTGGGCCACGTGCGCTCCGGCAGGGTACGCAAACAGCCAAAGGTCCCGAGCTGGGTGCTCAAGGTCATCATGGCAGTCACCGGTGTGCTGTTCGCCCTGTTCGTCTCGGTGCACATGATCGGCAATCTCAAGGTCTTCACCGGCGCCGGACACTTCAACGAGTATGCGCACTGGCTGCGCACCGTCCTGCAACCGTTCCTTCCCTACGAGGGCCTGCTTTGGATCCTGCGCGTCGCCCTCATCGTCAGCCTCGTGGCCCATGTCGGATCTGCGGCGCTGATCTGGGGACGTTCCCGCACCTCGCGCGGGTCCCATCGTCGCCGCGGGATGTGGGTCAAGTCCTTCACCGCCCGGACCATGCCTGTCACCGGCCTCGTGCTGCTGGGCTTCGTTGCGTTTCACGTCCTTGATCTGACCACCGGCACTCCCGGGGTGGCGGCGGAATCCTTCCGGCCAGCCACCACCGAGACGGCCCATGCCTACGAGAATCTCGTGGCCAGCCTGCAGCGCCCCTGGGTCGCGGTCTTCTACATGGTCTCGATGCTCGCGCTGTTCCTGCATCTGGCCCACGGTCTGTGGACCGTGGTGAGTGACCTGGGGGCCACGGGCAGACGCGTCCGCGCCATCGGATGGGCGGTGGCAGGGATGCTCGCGCTCGCAGTGATGCTCGGCAATATCCTCGTCCCCATCGCTGTGCTGATGGGGGTGCTGACGTGAGACGGCGGTGGAGGGCCCCATCTTCGGGGGTCGACGGCGTGCAGGTTGGCGGCATCCTGAACCCCCACACGCCTGAGGGCCCGCCGGCGACGGCCTGGGAGCGTCGCAAGCTCGATTACAAGCTGGTCAACCCGTCGAACCGTCGCAAGTTCAAGGTCATCGTCGTGGGCACCGGGCTGGCCGGCTCAGGCGTCGCCGCCTCGTTGGGGGAGCTGGGCTACGAGGTGGAGTGCTTCACCTTCCATGATGCACCGCGACGGGCCCACTCCGTCGCCGCACAGGGCGGGATCAACGCCGCGCGGAACAACACGGCCGACAACGACTCCCTGGAACGGTTCGTCATCGACACAGTCAAGGGCGGTGATTTTCGCGGGCGGGAGGCCGACGCCTTCCGGTTGGCCGAGGAATCGATGCGTGTCGTGGACCACCTCAATGCCATCGGCGCCCCTTTCGCCCGTGAATACGGTGGCACCCTGGCCACACGCTCCTTTGGTGGGGTGCAGGTGTCGCGCACCTTCTACGCCCGCGGTCAGACCGGACAGCAACTGCAGGTGGCCAGCTCACAGGCACTGCAGCGACAGGTGGACGCAGGCACCGTGACGCTGCGCATCCGCCACGAGATGCTCGACCTCATCATGGAAGAGGGCCGCGTCGGTGGCGTGGTCATGCGCAACCTCATCTCCGGCGACATCACCGCGCACACCGCCCACGCCGTCGTGCTGTGCACAGGCGGGTACGGCAACATCTTCTTCCACTCGACGCTGGCCAAGAACTCCAACGCCTCAGCCATCTGGCGGGCCGCCCAGCGTGGTGCCCACTTTGCGGCGCCATCGTTCATCCAGTTTCATCCGACAGCGCTGCCCATCAGCTCGCAGTGGCAGTCCAAGACCATCCTGATGAGCGAATCGCTGCGCAACGACGGACGCATCTGGGTGCCGGTCAAGGCTGGTGACGAACGGTCGGCCAACGACATTCCGGAGGCCGATCGCGATTACTACCTGGAACGCAAGTACCCCGCCTTCGGTAACCTCACACCGCGCGACGTCGCCTCGCGTGCGGCCACCGAGCAGATCCGCTCCGGTCATGGGGTGGGGCCGCTGAACAACGGTGTCTTTCTGGACTTTCGCGACGCCATCGCACGGCTTGGCAAGGAGGCCATCGAGGAGCGCTACGGCAACCTCTTCCACATGTACCGCAACGCCACGGGCGAGGATCCGTACGCAGTGCCCATGCGGATCGCGCCCGGCGCGCACTTCACCATGGGTGGACTGTGGAGCGACTACGACATGATGACCTCCCTGCCCGGCCTCTTCGTCGGTGGCGAGTGCGGCTGGGGCTACCACGGCGCCAACCGGCTGGGAGCGAACTCCCTGCTGTCGGCCTGCGTCGACGGCTGGTTCACGCTTCCACATGCGGTGGCCAATCATCTTGCGCCACAGCTTGGGCACTCCCTGCTGGCCGATGACTCCCCGGAGGTCCAGGAGGCGCTGTCAAGAACGCGCTCCCGTGTTGACGCGCTGCTGACGATCCAGGGCAGCCACGGCCCGGCCCATTTCCACCGCCAGTTGGGGGAGATCCTCTACGAGGGATGCGGTGTGATCCGCACACGCGAGACTCTGCGCAACGCGATAACCAGTGTCAGGAGTCTGCGGGAGGAGTTCTGGCGGGACCTGCGGATCGTCGGCTCCGGGGAACGTCTCAACCAGGAACTGGAGCACGCCGGGAGAGTGGCCGATTATCTGGAGCTGGCCGAGCTGATGTGCGTCGATGCCCTGGACCGCGAGGAGTCCTGCGGCGCCCACTTCCGCGCCGAACACCAACGCGACGGCGAAGCGGCCCGGGACGACAAGCACTGGGCATTTGCCTCCGCCTGGCAGATCGCGCCCGACGGCGGATTCGTACGTCACCACGAACCACTGGACTTCAACGCCGTGCCGCTCGCAACGAGGGACTATGCATGAGGCTCTGTCATGAAGGGAAGACTGGCATGAGGGATCTGGCATGAGACTGATAATCGACGTCTGGCGTCAGGACAATCCCGAGGATGCCGGGCACTACGAGACCCACG
>CBDTVQ010000288.1:0-3339 GCA_965364045.1 uncultured Tessaracoccus sp.
GATGCGATCCAGCGGCTGGCGGGCGATGGCCCGGCGGGCGCACAGCCAGGATGCGTTGGCCTCACCCAGCGGATCCCCACCCTCGGTGAACACGTCGGGGAAGAAGTACGGCAGGAAGCGTCCTTCGGAGTACTTGGCGCCGGGGATGTCTGAGATCATGCGGCAGGTCGCACCGGAACCCACTGAGCCCACCACCGCATCCATGCCGATGCTTGCGAAATGCTCACCATAGGGCTCGGTGCCCATCCAGGTGTCACCCAGGAACATCATGGCTTCCTTGCCGTGTTCGTGAACGATGTCGACGAGCGCCTTGGCACGGCTGCAAACGGCACGGGACTGAAAATCAATCCAATCCCTGTACGTCTTGCCGGGGTTGCGAAAGGGCGAGTTGTAGTAGCCCTGGTCAATGAAATCCTCGGCGCGCAGGGCATAACCGTACTCAGCCTCGAAAGCGTCCATGGCCCGGGGGGACACGGATGCGCTGTAGCCGAACCAGTCGACGAATTTTTCCTTCGCGAGGTCATTGAATACCAATGTGAAGTGGTAGAAGAACGTGGTGAAACGCACCACATCCACTTGCGCACGCTCGGCGCACCAGTCGCTCAGGGACTGCTGCATGAAATCCCATGCTTCGGGATGCCAGGCGTCGTAGCCGATTTCACGGACGCGCGTGGGGTCGTTCTGCCAGTTGTTGGTCGTGTAGTTGTACATCTGCGTGGAGTCCCAGACCTGCCACGCGAGGAAATTGACGGTGTAGACGTGGAACGGCGCGGGGTGTGCGATGGTGACGATGGTCTCGGTGTGCTCGCCGGAGACACTCCAGCCATCGGTGTTGACGACGTCGCCCGTGGTGCGGTCAATCACCTCCCACCAGCGGGAGAGGTCAGTGAAGTCCGGCGTGACCTGCAGTGGCAGGTACCCGCGCATGATGTCCAGCTCCAGGGGTCCATTGGCTGCCGCAGCGATGCGCGGCGACATGAGGTAGAAACGCGGCCTGGCGTCGAGGTGGGCCAGCGCGAACTCCTGGTTCCCACGTGCGGGAAAGTACGTCTCGTAGACCTTCATCCCCAGCTCGGAGGTGATCTCAGGGAGCCATGTGCCATCCGAGTTTCGCACCGCATCCGCACCCAGACGGGACAGGATGCCGGGGAGTTGATCGTCCATCCCCTGCTCGATGGGCAGTGTGACGCGACCGGTGGATGTCATGCAGTTTCCTTTGCGGAAGGTTGTGGGATCTGGGGGCTCCACCAGTCTGTCATCGTGGATTCACAGCGGCCGCATCGGCTGAACGGTCGGTCATCTGCCACGCTCATTTCGCCCATTGGATCAGCGCTCAGTGGATGATCGTGCGGCTCGTGTCCGGCAACATGCCGTTCTCCATGCCCCAGCGGACAGCCTGGGAGCGGCGCTCCACACCGATCTTGCGGTAGGCGGAGCGAATGTATGACTTCACGGAGTTGATGCTGAGGTAGCTGCGTGCGGCAATGTCATTGTTGGTATAGCCCTGGGTGATGAGAGCAAGCACCTCGGCCTCACGGGCGCTGAGCTTGGCTCCTCGACCCGGCCAATCACCTTCACCGAGAGCTGATGGTTTGGTCCCGTCTGTCTCCTCTCCATCCAGGGCAACGTGTGAATCAAGAGGAACATGTCGCTCCTGACCAGTTTGGCCGTCCAGTGCGGCATCGATTTTGATGGAGCGAACCTGGGACACCACCACGTCACCTGCCTCGATGCGTTCCAGCGCATGCACGAGATCCTCGCCGGAGACGCCCTTGTCGAGGTAGCCGCGGCACCCTTTGGCTATCGCCTGGTCCACCAGGACGGGATGCATGTTCCAGGTGTAGATGACAACTTTTCCAGCATGGTCATTGCTCAACATGACGTCGATGTCCTCGCCGTCAACCTGTGCCTTGCCGAAGGTGTCGTAGAGGGTGACTTCCACGTCCCGGGAGACCGGCATCTGACTGTCCAACTCCACCACCCGGACGCGATCCCCGTAGGGAGCGAGCATGGACTGCAGGCCCCGGACAACGACCTCGTAGTCGTTGTGGAGGCAGATGCGCAGAGGAAGGGAAGTCACCTCTACATACTCCTCTCCAGAGTGACCTTTGACCTAATGTTCACGCACGCCGGGAGATTTGTTTGTCGTTGTCAACACCCTTTCGGGGACCAAATACGCAAGGCATATCGCTTTCGTTCCCAACTGGGGGCACGATGTGTCATCGACGGGCCGATCACGGGCAAAGTGGAAAGCGCTACGCTCAGCTGAGTTTCAGCGTCGTGAGGCAGGTTGCTCCCTCGTCATCGGAGGAGAAAGGCATCTCGGCGGTCTTGCCCTCGCGAGTCACACTGACCGTGCCCGTGATGTCCTTCGGTACCCAGAGGCCGACGAATCCGTTGGCATAAGTGGTCCTGTCCTCATCGATGAGCGTCTCGCCGTCGTCAGAGACCACCGTGACGTGCACAGCACTGTTGGCCAGTTCACCCTGGCAGGTTCCGAGACTGTGGAAATAGCAGTCGTGGGTCCTGTTCTCATACGGCGCCACGGAGATGTAGAACTCATCCCCATCCAGCGGCAGGGAGACCTCTGATGTCCCATCGCTGAGCACGACCTCGTCGTAGGTGACGGATCCCATGAGCGGGAGCGGGCGGGCGGCCGGCTCCTGATCCAGGGTCTCTATCACCTCGCGTGCACTCATGCCGGACAGGCCATGCGCCGCCAACAGATCGGTGGTGGCCTCGTTGGAGGAAGGGGCAACCTCACTCGGTGTGGTCTCGGGTGCGGGTGAGCTACACCCGGCAACGGTTCCGAGCGCCAGGACCGAGACGGCGGCCAGGACAAGATTTCGCATGCGGTTCATCGGTTACGTTTCCTTTGGTTGTCAATGGGTGCTGTCACGGCTGTTGCACCAACTGCTGCATCCGCTTGATCTCGATCTCCTGCGCGTCGATGATGTCCTGCGCGAGTAGGAGCGCGTCGGGATTCAGGCCGTCCGTGAGCTCCTCCTCGGCCATCATGACGGCGCCCTCGTGGTGAGCGATCATGTCCGTGAGGAACCGATCGTCAAAGTCAGGGCCCGACAACTGCTGGAGTTGGTCCATGACCTGGTCCTGGGAGGCGCCGTTCATGTCCATTCCACCATGATCCACGTCTCCGTCGTCCATCGGTTGCAGCGGCTCACCCCACACGCCCAACCAACTCTCCATCAGCTCGATTTCCGGAACCTGTGCCTTCTTGATCTCGCTCGCCAATTCCTGGACCTCGGCGGACTCAGCTCTCTGCTCGGCCAATGCGGCCATGTCCAGAGCGCCCTCATGGTGGACGGTCATCAGTTGGGC
>CBDTVQ010000289.1:0-3338 GCA_965364045.1 uncultured Tessaracoccus sp.
CCTCCTGGCACGCGCACCGAGATCTCGTCGAGGATCAATGAACCTGCTCCAATCACTCCGGCGCGCAGGGGATGCATACAGGGCTCGGCCTCGATGCTGGCTGCCGATGTCTTCAACCAGTGGGCGCTGGCACTCTCGACGTCGCGTCGGCGAAGAACCGTGCCGTGGATGGCATCGCGGGAATACTCCTGGAGCCCCAGGACACGGGCGGCGACGGAAGTGACGGTCCCCGCGACGCCGACAGCGGTCTCGATGTGGTTGAAGTCGACACCGGAGCCATCCAGCAGGCCCCCGACGAAATCACGGGCGGCCTGCTGTTGCTGCTCGGTGGGCGGATCCGTGTGCAGGAAGCGCTCGTGCACCCGCACAGCACCCATGTTGAGGCTGATGGCCAGACGTACTTCGTCATCCGCTACAACAACGAGTTCCGTGGATCCCCCTCCGATGTCGATGACCAGCACCGGTTGGGGCGCCTCAACCCCGCCGCGTACCCCGATGGTCGACAGCCGTGCCTCCTGATCCCCCGTGATCACATCAACGTCCACTCCCAGACGCTGGCGCACACCGTCAAAGAACACCTGCCGGTTGGAGACGTCCCGCGCAGCGGAGGTGGCGACGAAGCGCACACGATCCACTCCCAACGCGTCGATGATGCCGGCAAACTCCTCGCAGACGGTGAACGCCCGCTCCAGCGCATCGGCATGGAACTCTCCGGTGGCGTCCACTCCCTGGCCAAGGCGGGCAAGCCTCACCTCTCGGCACAACTCCTCGGGAGCGTCACGCCCACCTCCCCGCAGTATGAGGAGCCGGATGGAATTGGTACCGCAGTCCACGGCGGCCACCGTGGTCACGGCGTCTCCACTTCAGTCACGTCACCGAGTTGGCAGGGGTTCTTCCAGAACTCACCCATCGCCTCGAGTGCTTCATCCCCCAGCGGATTGACGCCCGGCCCAGCTGCCAACGAGTGCCCCACGAGGACATGCAGACACTTCACCCGGGTGGGCATGCCACCAGCGGAGATGCCTTCTATCTCTTCAACATGGCCCAGTTCGGCACGATCCGCCAGGTAGGCCTCATGCGCCTCCCGATAGCGGGTGGCCAGTTCGGCGTCCTCGCCCAGCCGCTCGGTCATCTCTGCCATGACGCCATTGGCCTCCAGGGTGGAGCACCCCATGATGGCGCGCTGACACGTCAGGTAGTACGTGGTGGGAAAGGGTGTGCCGTTCTCGAGCCGCGGGGACGTCTGGACCACGCCCGGGCGGCCACACGGGCAACGCCAGGCGACGGCCGCCACGCCACGTGGGGGGCGGCCAAGTTGCGCCTCAACAGTCGCGAGGTCGTCGGAAGTCGGTTCAGTGTTCATTGTTCCCATGCATCTCCATGCTTTGGAATGCCGCGTGTGGACGCGGGCTACGGCGTCTCGCCGGCCGACGGCGACGCCGACGGTTGAATCGTCAGGTCAGGAATGGAGCTGGGGCTGGCGGTCGCCTCCGGAACGGGTTGGTCGGCTGCCACGACGGAACCCCAGACACGCTCCCACCAGAGTCCCGTTGGGGGCTGCTCTGCGGCCAGGACATCCGAATCTCCGCCGAGCGCCTCACCATCCACCCCGATCACCCGGTATCCCACTTCGCCCGGCATGACCCAGCCGAGACGGGAGCGAGCCTCTGCACGCACGAAATCCGGGTCTTCCCAGCGTGCGAGTTGATCCTCAAGATCAGCGATCTCATCGGTTGAGGCCTGGATCTCGACACGGAACTGCGCGATCTCCTGCCGTTGTGCGAAGTAGACCCGGAGGCTCTGCGCCAGCGTGATGGCGATGGCCGCCACCACGACGGCCAGGATGAGGAGGCGCCACGTGACACCCAGCGCTCGTGCGCCCATCAGGCGAGGAGGTGGCGCCGTCGGGATGGCGGCGTCGGCCTCCTCCGCGGAGACCTGCCGAGCGGTCACCTTCTCCCGCGCGGCACGTTCCCCCGGACGTGCAGCGGTCCGGGTGCGCGGCGAACCGCGACCCGGACCGGTGCTTGCTGGCTTGCTTCGTGGCCTACCCATTCACCCAGTGTGACGGGTCAGGCAACTTAACTCACCCTTTGAAACGCGGGAAAGCGGAACGTCCTGCGTAAACAGCAGCATCATCGAGGTCCTGCTCGATGCGCATGAGCTGGTTGTACTTGGCCACGCGGTCCGTGCGGGCCGGTGCACCGGACTTGATCTGGCCACAGCCGAGCGCCACTGCCAGGTCAGCAATGGTGGTGTCCTCGGTCTCGCCGGAACGGTGGCTCATCATGGTGGTGAAGCCATTGCGGTGGGCCAGGTCCACGGCGTCGATGGTCTCGCTGAGCGAACCGATCTGATTGACCTTCACGAGCAGCGAGTTGGCGGACTTGTCGTCGATGCCACGCTGGATGCGCTCCACGTTGGTGACGAACAGGTCGTCGCCGACGATCTGGACGTCTGCGCCCATGCGCTCGGTCATGGCCTGCCAGCCATCCCAGTCCTCTTCGTTCAGCGGGTCCTCGATGGAGACCAGCGGGTAGTCAGCCACGAGGCCGGCGTAGTAGTCCACCATCTCCTCGGCGGTCTTCTGGGCGCCCTCGAAGGTGTAGGTGCCGTTTTCGAAGAACTCGCTGGCAGCCACGTCGAGGGCCAGAGCAACGTCGGTGCCAGCCTCGTAGCCGGCGGCCTCAATGGCCACGAGGATCAGGTCCAGCGCAGCGCGGTTGCTCTCGAGGTTGGGGGCGAAGCCACCTTCATCACCCAGACCGGTGGACAGTCCGCGGTCCTTCAGGACCTTCTTCAGTGCGTGATAGACACCAGCACCCATCTCGACGGCTTCGGCGAACGTCTCTGCGCCGATGGGAGCAATCATGAACTCCTGGATGTCGACGTTTGAGTCAGCATGCGAGCCACCATTGAGGATGTTCATCATGGGAACGGGCAGGAGGTGGGCGTTGGGGCCACCGACATAGCGGTAAAGCGGGAGACCCGCCTCCTCCGCGGCAGCATGTGCGACGGCGAGCGAGACGCCAAGGATTGCATTCGCGCCCAGCTTGGACTTGTTGGCGGTGCCGTCAAGCTCGATCATCGCGTGATCGATGAGGCGCTGCTCGGAGGCCTCGAAGCCGAGAATCTCTTCGCTGATGGCGTCGAGCACGTTCTTGACGGCCGTCTGAACGCCCTTGCCGCCGTAGCGCTTGTCTCCGTCACGGAGTTCGGCGGCCTCGAAGGCGCCTGTGGAGGCACCGGAGGGAACCGCTGCACGGCCACCAGAGCCGGAGTCGAGTTGAACCTCGACCTCAATGGTGGGGTTGCCGCGCGAATCGAGGATCTCGCGT
>CBDTVQ010000290.1:0-3338 GCA_965364045.1 uncultured Tessaracoccus sp.
CCGACGATGTTGTCGACATGATGGAGGCAGTCATCACGGGCATCGGCGGTGGTTCCCGTGCAATTCCCGGTTATCGGACCGCCGGCAAGTCCGGGACTGCCCAGCGCTTCGATCCCAAGTGCAAGTGCTACAACGGCTTCACGTCGTCCTTCGTCGGTGTTGCTCCGGCTGAGGACCCGCAGATACTGGTCTATGTGGTGCTGGACAAACCGACGAATGGCAACCTGGGCAGTCAGCTGGCACTGCCAGTGGTGAACAACGTCCTGCAGGCAGCGCTGCCCCGCTACAACGTCCTGCCCTCGACGACACCCGCGCCCGAGCTACCACTGGACTTCTGAGCGACATGACTGCGATTCGACCCCGGAGAGTTCATGGCGCCCCGCTGACCGAACTGGTCGCGGGGCTCGGCCTGTCCGGCGAGACGGACTCCCTGGTGCCGATCACGGACATCACCCTGGACTCCCGCGATGTGTCCGCGGGTACGCTCTGGGTTGCCCTGCCCGGCGTCTCAGCCCATGGGGCCTCCTTCTCCGCCGCGGCACTGGCGGCCGGTGTCCCAGCCATCCTGACCGATCCGGCTGGAGCCGCCATTCTTGCCGGCGTCGACGTGCCGGTGTGTGTCTCCGGGGAGGTTCGTCGCGACATGGGCACCATCGCAGCCAGGGTGTTCGGCAATCCCGCGGAGCAGTTCGTCACAATGGGTGTCACCGGCACGAATGGCAAGACCACCACGGTGGCGCTTCTGGAATCGGCGCTCGCGGGGGCGGGACAACGAGTGGGGACGATCGGGACGATCGGCTTTCGCCTGGGCGGCGACGAGTTGCCTTCAGCACGATCCACTGTGACGACGCCGGAATCACCGGACCTCCAGGCGCTGCTGGCAGTGATGGCCGAGCAGGACGTGGATGTCGTCGCACTCGAGGTCTCCAGTCATGCGATGGCACTGGAGCGGGCCACGGGCATGGTGTGTGATGTGGCAGGCTTCCTCAACCTGGGGATGGATCATCTGGATTTCCACGGTGATCAGGAGAGCTATTTTGAGGCGAAGGCCAGCCTCTTCACTCCAGCCCACACCCGTGCGGCCGTCTGTTGGGTGGATGACATCCACGGAGCACGGATTGCCGAGCGCGCCCGCACCGCCGGGCTGCGCGTCATCACAGTGGGTACCGGTGAAGACGTGGATGCCCAGCTCTCGCGCTGGGAGCCCCTGCCTCCACTGGGCGGGCGCGCCATGCTCCGGTTGCACGGCAAAGACACGCCGGTGGAGATTGCGCTGCCGGGCATGTACAACATGATCGACGCTGCGATTGCGCTCGTCATGGCTGAAACCGTTGGGTTTCCCACAGAGCTGACTCTCGCCGGTCTCCGGTGTGCGCAGGTGCCCGGCCGCATGCAATTGCTGGATCTGGGTGATGGGGCGCCGTCCGTCATCGTCGATTTTGCCCACACTCCCCAGGCCGTGGCCGCCTCGCTCGACGCCCTGGCAGCTTCCTTCAACCACGTCATCACCGTGCTCGGGTGCGGCGGGGACCGGGACCGGGAGAAGCGCCCCCTGATGGGGGCTGCTGCGGCGGAGCGCTCCCATCTCCTGGTGGTCACCGATGACAATCCGCGGACCGAGGATCCCGCCAGCATCCGGGCGGCGATGCTCGCGGGAACCGGGCGGTCCGGGTGCGAAGTCGTGGAGGTCGCCGGCCGCGGGGCTGCCATCGAGCATGCACTTTCAAGGGCCACCGCCGGTAGTGTGGTGGCGATCCTTGGCAAGGGACACGAGCGGGGACAGCAGGTTGGGCAGGACGTGCTCAACTTCGACGACGCCGTTGAGGCACGCCGCGCCTGGTTGAAGCACACGGAAGGAAAGCCCTGATGAAGCCTCGTATGTTGTCGGAGCTCGTTGACCTCATGCACCCCGCACGAGCGGAGGTTTTCGGCGACGACGTGACCGTGGGTCCCGATGTGGTCCTGGACAATCGCTCCGCGACGGCCGGTGCTCTCTTCCTCGCAATCCCCGGTGAACGCGTGGACGGCCACGACTACGCAGCCAGCGCCGTTGCCGCCGGTGCGGCAGCCATCATGGGGAACCACGCCACGGCTGCAGAGGCGCCCCACCTGCTGGTGCAGGACACCGTCGGGGGACTGTCAGCACTGGCCCGCGGACTGGTGCGCGAGGCAAGGCAGCGCGGATTGGTCAGCATCGGCATCACCGGCTCCTCCGGCAAGACCAGCACCAAGGATCTCCTGGCAGCTGTACTGGAGGCCGCAGGACCGACTGTGGCTCCCACAGGCAGTCAGAACAACGAGATCGGTGTCCCTCTGACGGCTTGCCGGATCGATGATGAGACGTCCCACCTCGTGAGTGAGATGGGTGCGCGCGGTGTGGGACACGTCGCCTGGCTCACATCGCTGGTGCCTCTCGACGTGGCAGTGGTGCTCAATGTGGGGCACGCTCATGTCGGAGAGTTCGGTGGGCTGGAGCAGACGGCCCTTGCCAAGAGTGAACTGGTGGCCGGCCTGGACGCCACGGGCTGGGCAGTGCTGAACGCCGATGATCCTCGGGTGGCGGGGATGAGCAGGCGCACCGAGGCACGCCTGGCCTGGTTCGGTGAGGGTGAACTGCCTACCGGTGACCTGCAGGTGGGTGCCCGGGACGTGGCGATGGGCGCTTTCAGCCAGCCACTCTTCGATCTGGTCGTCCTTCGTGACGGGCACGAGGAGTCGGTATCTGTGCAACTCAAGCTTGTGGGGCGCCACCAGGTGTCCAACGCTTTGGCCGCCGCCGCAGCAGCCATCGCCGTCGGGGTACCCCTTGAACGTGTCGCCGCTGTGCTCTGCACCGCTGAGCCGCGTTCCAGTTGGCGCATGGAGTTGCATCCACGTCCGGATGGCGTCCTCGTCTTGAACGATTCCTACAACGCCAACCCGGACTCCATGGCCGCCGCCCTGCGCACAGCCGTGGAGCTTGTCTCCGTACAGCGCGCCGAACATCCGAACGCGCGCGTCACCGCGGTTCTCGGGGACATGCTGGAGTTGGGCCCACTGGCAGCCGAGGCCCACGTGGCCATCGGACAACTCGCCGGTGACCTCGGCGTCACAGAATTGCTGGCCGTGGGTGAGTTCTCGGCACAGTTGTGCGAGGGGGCGCGCCGGGCCGGCGTCGAGGCGACCGAATCCAGTCGCGACGGCGTAGCAGCACAGTTGGAACTCCACGCCGGAGACGTGGTGCTCGTCAAGGGCTCCCGCGGGGTGGGACTCGAAGCGGTGGCCGCCGCCCTGATGGAGGACATCGCATGATCACCATTCTACTGGTCGGGGGATTCTCCCTGATCTTCACCCTCTTC
>CBDTVQ010000291.1:0-3330 GCA_965364045.1 uncultured Tessaracoccus sp.
TCCATCTCCAAACGCTCCAACGCCGCCGGTTACCGCGGCGGCTTCGTTGCGGGGGATCCGTCAGTGGTCTCCGATCTGATCGGCGCCCGGAAGCACCTTGGCATGATGTTGCCCTCACCCATCCAGGCAGCGATGGCTGCGCTGTTGGGGGACCAGGAGCACGTTGAGCAACAGCGGACCCGCTATCTGGCCCGCCGCTCCGAACTGCGTCCAGCACTGGAAAGCGCGGGCTTTCGGATCGATCACTCCGAAGGGGCGCTCTATCTCTGGGCCACTCGTGACGAACCCTGCCGGGACACCATTGACTGGCTCGCCGAGAGAGGAATCCTGGCCGCGCCCGGCGATTTCTACGGCGAGGCTTCGAACAGGCATGTCCGCATCGCACTGACGGCGACTGATGAACGCATAGCGGTGGCTGCAGGCCGTCTCCGGAACTCATGAATTCTGCACAGGACTCCACGAGCGCCTGCGCGGCCATGGTTGCGCCCACTTGCCAGGCCTAGCGCAGCCGTAGTTCAGCGGTGCCTTCGGCGGTGGGTGATGCCGCCCGGCCCCACGTGGCTTCCTTGCCCTGCTTCCAGGTCTTGTCCCCAACGGTGGCCTCTTCGATTCCACCGTCGCGGGTGTGGGCGAGCGCCAACTGGGTCGCGGCCCAAAGCGATGTGCTGTCCTTCGAGGTGAGGGTGACCACGTTGCCGTCCAGCGCAATCCCGACGCCCGGGACCACGTCGAGTAAGGCGTTGAAGGCGTCGGTGTTGCCCGGATCCTCACCCCTGTCGAAGCAGGCGAGCGTCGCGGGGCGCGAGCCACGCAGGGCGCCAGCCAGGGCGATGGAGTTGGCCTCATGCTTGCGATAGGCCTCCGGGAAACCGCTGCGCTGCACTTTCTGTGCCATGTCGTTGACGTCGACGCTCTCCCAGTCCTCGAACTTCACCAGTTCCGCATAGAAGGCGGCCGATGCGTACCAGGGGTCCATGATCTCGGCCTCTGTTCCCCAGCCATAGCTGGGGCGTTGCTGGAACAGGCCGATGGAATCACGATCGCCGTAGTCGAGGTTGCGGAGTCCTGATTCCTGCCATGCGGTGGCCAGGGCGATGATGGCGGCGCGTTCCGGAAGGTCAGCCCTGTACGAGGCGGCGACGATGATGGCCGCGTTGGCTGCCTGTTCATGGGTGAGCATGAGCCTGTCGCTCTCCATGGCCACGTAGCAGCGTTCAGCGATCAGCCGGTCCATGAAGGACTGGTAGCCACGCCAGGCGCCAAAGGCAGCCGTCCCGAGGACGAGGACCACCACCAACGTCCAGACTGTGGATTTCCGCATTAGTTGGCGTGGAGATCCGCGTTCAGAGTGATCGTCTGGCCGTGGCGGGGACGGGCGACAACCCGGCCGTTGGTGGAGTCGCGAAGGAAGAGCAGATCGTTGATGCCGGACAGTTCACGAGCCTTCACAACGGTGCCGTCGTTCAGGGACACCTTGGTGCCGGCGGTGACATAGAGACCGGCCTCCACGACGCAATCGTCCCCCAGCGAGATGCCGATGCCCGCTTGGGCCCCGAGGAGGCAGCGTTCGCCGATGGAGATGACCTGCTGTCCACCGCCGGAGAGGGTGCCCATGATGGAGGCTCCGCCTCCGATGTCCGAGCCGTCACCCACGACGACGCCGGAGGAGATGCGGCCCTCGACCATGGAGGTGCCAAGCGTCCCGGCGTTGAAGTTCACGAAGCCCTCGTGCATGACGGTGGTGCCATGGGCAAGGTGTCCGCCAAGACGGACGCGGTCTGCGTCGGCGATGCGGACGCCGCTGGGGGTCACGTAGTCGATCATGCGTGGGAACTTGTCGAGCCCGTGGATGATCAGGTACTCACCGCGGGCGCGGAGAAGAGCGCGAACGCGGTTGACGTCCTCGGGGCGAACGGGACCCCTGGAGGTCCAGGCATTGTTGGGGAGTTTGCCGAAGATGCCGTCCAGGTTCAGGCCGTGCGGCTTCACGAGGCGGGCGCTGAGGAGGTGGAGACGCAGGTAGGCGTCCTCCACGTTGAGCGGCGGCTCATCCAGGGAGATGCTCGTGCGGACGATCTTGGTCTCCACCTGGCGCATGTCGTCATCGTACTGCGCCTCGACCAGCGCCGCGGGGGCGTCGTCGGTCACCGCACTGCCCAACGCGGGGCTGGGGTACCAGGTGTCGAGGACTGCGCCGGTGCTGTGGACGGTGGCGAGGCCCCATGCCCAGGCTGTGCGAGTGGTGTCTGTCATGGGGAGCAGTCTAGTGGCGGGTGCCGACAGCAACCACGTGGGAGAGGGGGAGCGGACCACGCGTTGCTCGGCTTGGGGGCCGGGCACGGTTCTCTGTTTGGTAGATCTGGTGGTGAGTACGGCACCAGATCTACCAAACAGCGTTACCAGGCCCACACCTAGCGCGTCACATGCCCCACCAGGGCTGGACCGTCCGAACCGGCTCTGGCCACGGCAAAGCGCAGCGTGCCTTCCATCTCATCGGCCGCGAAAGTAGCCTTGGTTGGAAGCATCAGAGGCTTTGTGAAGGCGACGTTGACGGTGAAAGCGTCCGGCAGCCGCGGACCCAGCGCCGACAACGCCTTCGCATGCGTCCACATGCCCTGGATGATTGGGCGCTTGAAGCCGAATGGCATCGCTGTGAGCGGATACAGGTGGATGGGGTTGGTGTCGCCTGAGGCCTTGGCGTACGTCCGGCCGAGATCGGCGGGCATCTGCCAGAGCTGGCTGGCAGCCGCCTCCGGTGGTGCCAGGCGAGCCGGCGACGGGGCGGGCGGGGCATCCAGCTTCGCCCCCATGGCGATGTAGTTGCTCCTGCCCGACCAGACGAGTTCGTCACCCACGTGGATCTCGCCGACGAGGTCAAAGGTCACGCCTCGCTTGTGTGGCGCGAGGTTGTCGCTCCACACCTTGATGCGCAGCGGCTCAGTCAGCGAGACAGGGCGGTGCAGCGTCATCCGGTTGGTGACGTGCACAACCCCGGCGAGCGGGAATGGGAAGTCGCGGCCCGCCATGAGTGCCGCATGGAGAGGGAACGTCAGGACGTGCAGCCACGTGGCGGGCACGTTGCTGCGCAACCCGAATCCACACACCCGGTTGTAGGCGGCAAGCCGGATCGGGTCCTGATGGTGCTGGGGCACCAGAAGGCTGCGTTGGGGGAGTCCGGCAGAGGCGCCCGGCCGAGCGAAGGATGTCAGGACGCCCTTGCCGATGAGTCCGGCGACGTTGGGAAGTTCCGACAATGTCGTGATCTTGCGCATCATGCACCCACCAGATTCTGACCGCACACCCGGATCACCTGTCCGTCGACGCCACCGG
>CBDTVQ010000292.1:0-3317 GCA_965364045.1 uncultured Tessaracoccus sp.
TACCCGAACATCGCGACTGCGCAGAGTGACCTCGAGCCACTTGACCTGTTCGGTTCTCTCGTGCAGCGCCTGAGCCATCTCGCCGGAGAGGGTGAACGATTCCCGATAGCCACGTGCTGGCCCCGGAACGGCCGTGAACTGGGACGAGCCTGCCTGCATGTTGCGCTTGATCAGAGCCGACTCTTCCACCGCACCCCAGCCGTTGGCGACCGCTTCCACCTCCGACTCAAACATGGCGATCTCATTCACCCGTGGATAGCTCCACGGCAGTCCCACCATCACACCGAGAGTTTCGGCAAGTTCGTCCGGGCTGATGTCGACCCGCCACTGATGATCAGCGCCTGAACGCAGCAGCCGGCTTGCGAATCGGCGCAGCGAGCCCGCCAGCGCAACGTCCACGTGCATCTGTCCGTTCCAGCGCCATGTGGTATCGAACACCGCCAGTTGCCCGTCGGCGCGCACGACCACATTGTCAAGGGTCGCGAACGGCCGAGATGCCTCGTCTGATCCTTCCCAAACGTGTGGATCCCGGAGCCACTTAGCGTAGCGCTGTAGCAGGTCCCTCACCGGCCGGAACACGATTCCGACGCAGGCCTCACGCAATGCGGTTTCCAGCAGTTGCCCTTCGATAACGGCGCGCTCGGAGGCTGCGTAGTCGCGGGCGACCCGACGTTCTGAAACCTCACTGCGGCCGCTGGCAGCACGCCCCGTCCACGCGGGCCCACCGTCGACGTGCGCCGCGCGCATCTCCATCCTCCAATCGGCGCTGCGTCCGGCTTCGGCCGCCATTAGTGGAGACAATTGCAGATGGGGCTTCCCGGTCTCGATGACCGCCACCCAACTCGGAGCCAGCTCAAACGCCAGACCAGATTCGAAGACCTCGTTTGCGAAAGCGTACGGATCAATCAGAGCCGCGCGTCGGGAGAAGTGGTCGGCCTGCTGTCGACGAGCCAACACAGAAGCGAGCGACCACATATCGCGATGCTCTTTCAGCGACTCGGAGATCAGCAGCCGTGGCGACTCTCCCGAGGGCCAGCCACCGAAGATTTGACCGTTTTCAGCTTGAACGGCCATCCATTGCTGAAGTTCGCGCAAGTACAGGTTTCGTGAGTCGAAACCCTGCGAGCCACGGAACCACGCCTTGTCGGAGTCGCGTCGGGAACGGAGATCAAGCTCCATCAGGCCCGTTGCCGAGAACTGGTTGTTCTGCAGCACGACCAGTACGCCACCCGGTCCGACCATTTCACGCAACTTGTCCAGCACCGCGAGGTTGCTCATCCCATGCGAATCCGGGGAAAGCAAAATCTCCGAGGGATCAAGCGCCACGACGAGAGCGCCGGCGATTCCCGGAGAGAATCGACCCAGATCGCCACAGGTGACCTCCAGAACGCTGCGCAGCGGCGCCTGACTGGCGATTCTGCGAGCGTCATCCAGGCCCCGCACCAACACGCTGACCGGAGTCTCGCGTGGGATGCGATCCAGCAAAGCAGCGGCGGTTGGGCCGACCAAGCACACCGATGCGAAGTCTTGCTGCGACAACAGTTCGTCGAGGAGCGGCATCAGTGCCCCGGCGTCGTCACTCGATCTGGCATCGCTCCACTCAAGGAGTTCACCGCCGATCAGGAAGCACCCGGACGATTCATCCACCTGCACGCTGCTCAAAATCTCACCTCATAAGGCCAACTGACGGCTCTGCCGCGGCCAAGACTACCCCGGTCGGAGTGACGTCGCCGACAGAGTTCCCATTAAGCGATCACCTGTTACCGTCCAGCGACTCTGCTTAGAGAATGTCCCAGGTAAGGGCGGTGCCCTTGGCTGCATCCGTCGCGAATGGGCGACCGGTCACTTTCGACATCATGTCAGGCGCCAAGCCACCTGAGGGACGGATCGAGCGCACATTGTCAGGGCCGACGACGTCGCCGGCTTTCACGTCTTTGATGACGTACAGAGAGCGGCGAAAGCGGAGCCCCTCACGCTCCGATTCCTTGGCTCCGATTCTCGATTCACCCATGGCACGCCTCGCCACATCAGACTCCCTTACCAAGGCTGCAAGTTCTTGCGGCTCCAACGAGAAAGCCGAGTCCACGCCACCGTCGTCACGCGACAACGTGACATGTTTTTCGATGAGCACAGCCCCCAATGCCACGGATGCCACAGGGACGCCAATGCCCATGGTGTGGTCACTCAACCCTACGAGCACGTCGAACGCGCCGGCCAGGATGGGGATGGAGCGCAGATTGGCAGAGGCTGGATCCGCGGGGTAGTCAGCGGTGCAGCTGAGCACAATGATCTGGTTGTTTCCGGTCTGGCGTGCGGCCCCCACCGCGGCATCGATCTCAGCCACGGAGGCCATGCCTGTGGAGATGATGAGGGGCTTGCCCTGCTCCGCCATTTTGCGGATCAATGGCAGATCGACGATTTCGGAGCTGGCCACTTTGTAGGCCGGAACACCCAGCCCCTCGAGGAAATCGACCGCAGTGGGATCAAAGGGACTTGAGAATGCGAGAATTCCCACCTCGGCCGCCCGATCAAAGATGGGTTTGTGCCACTCCCAGGGGGTGTGAGCTTCCTCGTAGAGGTCATAAAGGCGCTTGCCCTGCCACAGTTCGTGGTCATCACTGATCCGAAACGCGGGGGTGTCTGCATCGATGGTGATGGTGTCGGCGGTATAGGTCTGCAACTTGATGGCGTGTGCGCCAGCCTTGGCGGCCATCGTCACGATGTCCAGCGCGCGCTGGAGGTCACCGTTGTGGTTGCCACTCATTTCGGCGATGATGAAGGGGGGGCTGTCGGGCCCCACCGGGACTCCGCCAATTTTCAGGGACTCAGCCATGGTTCTCCTCTTCGAACGTGCGCCGTGAGTGAATGACACCACAGAGCCGACCTGCTACGTCCCGCGTGTAACGTTCCACCTCAGTAAAACCTTGTCTTTCGTTGAATGCCACGGCTGATTCGTTGGCCGCGAGTGTCTCCCCGTGCAGTTCCACAAGACCGAGTTCGTCCCGCGCATATCGTACGGCTTCTCGCTGAATGGAGATCCAGGCAGGGAAGAGCGTTCCCCGCTCCGTCAAACCGTCGTTGTCGAGGTAGTAACCCCACCATGCACTCCGGTCCTTGAGGTCGAAGAAGGTGATGACTCCCGCGGCGAGGCCGTCGCGCTCATAGATGAGAACGAGTCTCGAGGGGTCCTCTTGTGTCCGCTCCCACCATGAACGATGCTCATCCGCCGTGATTGCATGCTGGGTCAGTGACACCCGGCGGACCTCCGCGTGGTTGCGCCACTCACGGATGGCCTCCATGTCTCCAAACTGGGCTTT
>CBDTVQ010000293.1:0-3293 GCA_965364045.1 uncultured Tessaracoccus sp.
CTACTCACGGGCAGAGAACAGGGCGCAGGTGGTAGCCCTGCGTGCTTGGCGGACCGCCCATCCCGACGCCACGCCGCATGAAGGCGCCGAGGCCGTCCCCGGTCTGACCCTGCAGCGCAACTGGTTCTCCGACGGCGGCATCTGCGCCAACCTTCCACTGCACTTCTTTGACTCCGCACTGCCGCGTCGCCCCACGTTTGCGATCAACCTGGCCCCGTTCCCACCAGGCTGGGACGAGGACGGCAGCGAATTCGACAAGAGCTACCTGCCCGTGACCAACGGTGGTGGCCTCTCCCGACGTCAGAGCCAGTGGGCTCCCGAAGGCATTGGCGCGCTCAAGCAGTTCGGCCTCTCGATCGTGGAAACCGCGCGGACCTGGGTGGACGAGGGCCAGCAGTTCATCCCGGGCTATCGCGACCGCATCGTGACCATCTTCCACAGCTCGAGCGAAGGTGGAATGAATCTGAACATGGGCCAGGACGAGGTGCTCTCGTTGAGCGAACGTGGCCGCGGAGCCGCCCAGCGGTTGGTCACCACCTTCGCTGGTGAAAATCCCGGCCACGTCCCAACGAAAGGCTGGGACAACCACCGCTGGATCCGCTTCCGCACCGTGATGGCCGCTCTCTCAGAGACGCTCACGTCATTGAGGGCTGGCTTTGAGAGCCGTCCACCTGGAACGACCCCGTACAGCGAGTGGGTTGGTGTCACCGACGACTGTGACGCAGACGCCCCCCTGCCGTCCTACCCGGTGGAGGGGGCCCGGCGCGCTGCCGTGAATTCGCGCACCCAAGGCCTCATCGAGACGGCCCAGAAGTGGCAGAGTGAATCGGTGGATGCCTTCACCCATGAAGCACCTGAGCCACGGCCGGAGATGCGGCTGGTGCCCTCCGACTGAGCCGCCGGGTCACCATGGCTGAGGTGGAATGTGGCAGCAGGTTGGATAGAGGTCTGGACGCACGACTTTCCCAGATTTCTGCGGCTGCAACAGCTAGTCTGGCATCAATGCGTCAGGGCCTGTGAGTCCCATGGCAGACCCTCGGTCTTGGACAAGGGGAAGCACCATGAGCATCGATGAAAGGCACATCGGCGACCGCGTCGACGAGAAGGCTGCACGACAGGTGGCCGAGGCCGCCCGGGAGCAGAAGTGGGAGCGCCCCAGCTTCGCCAAGGGCCTCTACATGGGCAACTTTGATTGGGGCCTGATCCATCCGCACCCGCTGCCGGATACCGACGCCGCGGCACGAGGCGCGGCCTTCATGGCACGGCTGCGCGAGGCCGTCAAGGACATCGACGGCTCTGTCATCGAGCGCGAGGCCAGGATCCCCGACGACGTCATCAGGGTGCTGCGCGACGTGGGTGCCTTCGGCATGAAGATCCCTGTGGAATACGGCGGTGTCGGCCTGAATCTGGCCGACTACGGCCGGGCCCTGACTCTCGTGGGTTCGCTGAACCCCAGCCTCGGCGCACTGCTGTCGGCCCACCAGTCCATCGGCGTTCCCGAGCCGGTGAAGATGTTTGGCACGGAGGAACAGAAGCAGGCCTTCCTTCCACGCTGCGCGACCGGTGCCATCTCCGCGTTCCTGCTCACCGAGAACGACGTCGGCTCGGACCCGGCACGTCTGGGCACCACAGCCACCCTCTCCGAGGACGGGAAGACCTACAAAATCAATGGGTCCAAACTCTGGACCACCAACGGGGTGGTGGCCGAACTACTGGTGGTATTGGCCGCCGTCCCATCCCACGACCTGCCCGATGGAACCACGGCCCGCGGCGGAATCAGTGCGTTCGTGGTGGAAGCGGACTCCCCCGGAATCGTCGTGGAGAGCCGCTGTGCCTTCATGGGACTGCGCGGCATCGAGAACAGCGTCACCCGCTTCCACGACGTCGAGGTCCCAACCGAGAACCGCTTGGGCAGGGAAGGCGCCGGACTCAAGATCGCGCTGAGCACCCTGAACACCGGCCGCCTGTCCATCCCGGCGTTGTGCGTCGGTGCCGGCAAATGGTCGTTGAAGATCGCCCGCGAGTGGTCCAACGCCAGGGTCCAATGGGGCAAACCCGTCGGAGAGCATGAGGCGATTGGCAAGAAGATCGCCTACATTGCGACCAACACCTTCGCCCTGGAGGCAGTCTTCGAGCTCTCCGCCGCCCTGGCCGACGCTGGTATGAAGGACGTGCGCATCGAGGCTGCCCTCGCCAAACTCTTCTGCTCTGAGGTCGCCCACAAGATCGCCGACGAACTGCTGCAGATCCGCGGAGGGCGCGGCTACGAGACCGCCGCATCTCAACATGCCCGCGGAGAACGTGCGGTTCCCGTCGAACAACTGGTGCGGGATATGCGCATCAACCGCATCTTTGAGGGCTCTACCGAGATCATGCACCTGCTCATTGCCCGGGAGGCAGTCGATGCACACCTCAAGGCGGCTGGAGACCTGGCGGACAAGGACGCGGACTTGTCCGCAAAAGCGAAAGCGGCGCTCGGAGCCTCCGGTTTCTACGCGAAATGGTTGCCTACCCTGGCGGTCGGCTCCGGCCTGCTACCCACTTCCTACTCGGACCATGGACAGCTGGCCAAACCCCTGCGCTTCATCGAGCGGGCCTCGCGGCGCCTTGCCCGTCACACCTTCGCCGGCATGGCCAGTTGGCAGGCGGGCATGGAGAACCACCAGGCCTTCCTGGCCCGCGTTGTGGATCTTGGTGCCGAGCTATTCGCCATGGCTGCCTGCATCTCCCGGGTCGAACTCATGCGTACGCAGGACCCTGACAACGCGACGTCGGCCGAGTTTCTGGCCCTGGCGTTCTGCGAGCAGTCCGAGCACCGCTGCGAAACCCTGTTCCGGGACCTGTGGGCCAACAGCGACAAGATCGACCGGAAACTGTCCAAGAAGGTGCTCGCTGGGGACTTTGCATGGCTGGAATCCGGGATCGTCGACGCTTCCGAGGGCACAGGGGTCTGGATCGCACCCTGGTCTACCGGGACGCTGGAGGACCAGCGGCAGCCCTACGGTCCCTGAGTTGGCGCGGGTTCGCTGACCAACACGAACGTGTCACCGATGGGGCCGCCCGGCATGACACTTCCGTCCGCATGTCACGGCATGGTGTCGTGCAACACCTCCAGCACGTGTTGATATCCGCGGATTGTGGCGCGCGTCATTCTCAGCTCGCACGTGCGGTTGAGCGACGCATGCACCGTCGATTCTTCCGCCGCCACATCGGCTGCCTCCCGTGCTGGAGCCGAGTCCGTCAGTTCCGGGTGCAGCAGGCCCCTGTGGCTTCAACAGGGAAATCGTTGCCGC
>CBDTVQ010000294.1:0-3267 GCA_965364045.1 uncultured Tessaracoccus sp.
GCGGCTGCAGCAGCATCTTCCACACCAGAACGTTGGCAACCATCGGTGTCACCACCGGGATGAAGAACAGCACGCGCAGTGCCCCGCGGCCGCGGATGCGGGGGCCGAGCCCGATCGCCAGGACCAACGACAAGATGACGTTGATGGGGACGTAGAGGATGGTGAAGACGAGCGTGTTCCTCAGTGCGGGCAGAAAGTTCGGGTCCTTGAAGAGGCGCAGAAAATTGGCCCCGCCGTTGAAGGTCCGCTCACCGAACGTTGGCCAATCGAAGAAGCTCATCACAACGGACAGGCCGACAGGAACGATCGTGAACAGGGCGAGGCCCACCAGGGCTGGGGTTGCAAACCCCAGCGCCTGGCGGCCCTCCACCTTGGCGAGGGCGCTCCGACGACGTGGCGTCGTTGTTGAGGTCATCGCGGTCATGTCCTTGTTCCTCAGAGCCGTCAGCTGCCGAACTGCTGCTGGGCGGACTCCAGAACGGTCTTCATGTCCTGCTGGCTGTTGTAGATGGAGACAAGTTCAGGCTGCACATAGGTGCCAACCTTGGCCCAGTCGTCGCTGACGTACTGGCCTTCGACCTGTGCGAAGGCGGCCTCGAAGACCTGCTTCACTTGGTCGCGGTAGGACTCGTCGAGGGACTCGAAGTACAGCGGCTGGCTCTCAGCACGCGCCGGGTAACTGCGTCCGGAGGAAGCGATGTAGTCCTGCGAGTCTTTGCTCAGCAGCGACCCAAGCACCTTGAGCGCCGCGTCCTTGTTCTCACACGTCTTGGAGATGCCGTAGCCGGAGCCGAGGATGAGGCTGAGGTTGCCCTTGTCCCCCTTGGGCAGCGGAACAAGGCCCGCCTTGAAGCCAGCGTCGTTGGTCAGGTAGCTGACGGCGTTCCAGGTTCCGTCGACGGCCATGGCGGCGTTCTCGCTGGTGAACTGATTCTCACCCCAGCCGGTGTCGGATGCGGATGACACGGGTGCGGCGACCTTGAGGTCCGTGACCAGGCCGGCGTACCACTCAGAGGCCTCGACGAAGGCCGGATCGTCAAGCTTCAGGGTGCCGTCCTCGGTGACTGGCTGCTGGCCCGACTTCGCGATCGGGAGTGCCTGCCACTGGAAATCGCCCATGCCAATGCCGAAGCCGAACTTGCCGTCCTTGGTGGCTGCCTGGGCGATGCTCTCGAAGTCATCGAAGCTCCAGTCCACATCGGGGATGTCTGCGCCAGCGGCGGTCAGCATGTCCTCGTTGAAATAGGTGAGCATGGTAGCGACGTCGAAGGGCAGTCCATACATCTCGCCCTTGTTCTTGAGGATTTCGGTGGCCCCGGCGGCGAAGTCAGCCTCCGAGAGACCAGCAGCCGCCATGTCTTCCTCGGTGAGGGCAATGAAGCCGTCGGTGTAGCTGGCCAGCTGTCCACTGTTCATACCGGTGACGCAGGCCATGTTCCCCGACGCCATGTTGGTGGTGAGTTTGGTGAAGAAGTCACCCCAGGGTGCGGTGCGCAACTCGATGTCGAGATCCGGGTTCTGCTCCTTCACCACGTCGATCTGGGCGTCGAGCGCGGCGATGTCATCCTCGCTGCCGGCCCACATGTCGACGACAATCGTGGCGTTCGCCTCACCGCCGTCGGGCGTGGCACCGTCGCCACCACCCTCGCCGTCTCCTCCGCCGCAGGCGGTCAGGGTCAGTCCAGCAGACAGCATCAAAGCCAGTGCGCTGATTCGAGCATTCTTCATGGGGTCCTCCATCCTTAGGGGTTACTGCGATCATTGAAGTAACTTGCTGAGGTAAAGCTGAAAGTATCTTCACACATTCCGCGTTCATTTGGCTACGGTTTTAGGGTGCAGTTACGCGATTGTGATGCGGTTGGAAGCGCTGACTGGCCGCACCTTGCGCTACTGTGCACTTATTTCGAGATCGAAAGAAGATCATGAGCCTTTCACCTCCCACCGACAACCACTCCCGCCTCATCCTCGAGTTGGTCGCCAAGGGTGAAGCCGTCTCGCGCAGCCAGCTCGCATCCGCACTGGGAATCGCCGCTTCCACGGCCGGGTTGAAGGTGCAGGGGCTGTTGGACGCCGGATTGCTCCGGGAAGACGGAGTCGCCACCTCCCGCGGTGGTCGACCAGCCCGGATACTGCGCATCAGCGACGGCGGCGGCGACATCCTCACGGTGGATCTCGGAGGTGGGCACGCGCGCATCGGCAGGCATTCGGTGAGCGGGACCCTCCAGCGGAC
This sequence comes from uncultured Tessaracoccus sp., assembly GCA_965364045.1. GTDB lineage: Bacteria > Actinomycetota > Actinomycetes > Propionibacteriales > Propionibacteriaceae > Arachnia. The sequence continues at coordinate 2,231 of CBDTVQ010000294.1, forward strand.
GCTCACCATCCCCGTTGTCCTGGCCGATGGGCCCGAGCCCACCCTGGAATCCATCGCGCGCGCGCTGGTGGAGATCTCCCCCAACGGTGCCATCCGCGCCATCGGGGTCAGCCTTCCCGGCCCCGTCGACATCACCACTGGCGTCGTTGAACTACCGTCCCGGATGCCCGGGTGGCAGGGATTCCGAGTGGGCGAGGCGCTCGCCGATCGGTTCGGAGTGCCGGTTGTCGTCGACAACGACGCAAATCTCGCCGCACTCGGCGAGCATGTGGCACGTTTCGGGGCGTCCCGCCACAGCATCACGGTCAAGGCAGGCACGGCGATCGGCAGCGGGATCATCGTCGACGGTCGCCTTCATCGCGGCGCATCCTTCGCCGCCGGAGACATCTCGCACACCCGTATCGACAGGGCCTCCAACGTGCCCTGCAGCTGCGGCAACACAGGTTGCCTGGAGACCGTTGCAAGCGGCGCCGGTCTGGTCCGCCAGATGCGGGAGCGGCACGTCGACGTCTCCACCACCGCCGAGGTCCTCGCCCTGGCTCGCGACGCCGAACCGCTGGCCTCCGGCATGGTCCGGACAGCCGGCAAGCGGCTCGGCGAGGTGCTCTCCGGCGTCGTGAACTTCTTCAACCCACACGCAGTGTTCCTGACCGGCTCGATGAGCGCATCGGAGCCCTTCATCGCTGCAGTGCGCAGCCGCGTCTACGAGGGCTGCCATCCACTGGTGACCCGAGAGCTGCGCATCGAAGCCGCCCAGACCGGTGCCGACGCCATTCTTCTCGGCGCAGCCCACCTGGTCTTTGACGAGCTGACGTTCACCGGCTGATCAAGCACCCGGGCTGCGCCCGGAGCACGATCCGAGGCGAGGACGTTCTACTCGTTGTCCCCTCCGGTGGTGGTCATCTGGTCGGCTTGTTGTTGGGTGGCTGCATCGCCAGCGTCGGGCCACACCCAGTCCTTCACCGCGGGGATGTCGTCGCCGTACATTCGTGTATATGCACGAGCATCCAGTCGGGCATCCGACATCTCCTGGCGCA
>CBDTVQ010000295.1:0-3263 GCA_965364045.1 uncultured Tessaracoccus sp.
GGCAGATGTCAGCCCAGCGGCCCGCCTCCAACTGGCCCACCTGTTCCAGCCCGTGCCAGCGGGCTGGCGTCGTGGAGGTCATGATGGCCGCCTCCTCGATGGAGCAGTCCACCTCTGACACGAGGAACTGGAAGGCCTTGGCCATGGTGTGGGTGGAGCCGGCGATCGCGCCGGGGGTGCCGTCTGCAGTGACGAGCCGGGCGGTGCCGTCCTTCACCTCCACCTCCAGCTCACCCAGGATGTAGCGGCCATCCCCATTGCCCGTCGCGCTCATGGCGTCGGTGATCATGCCCACACGGTCAATTCCTGCGGCGTCGATGGACATCCGGGCGATCACGGGCGCGTGGTGGATGCCGTCGCAGATGAGTTCCACCATGCAGCGGTCATCGGTCAGGAGCACCGGCACCGGTCCTGGCTTGCGGTGGTGGATGGACTTCATGGCACTGAACAGGTGCGTGACGATGCACACGCCCCAGTCAAGGGATGCGGCGGTCACGGCGGCGTCGGCGTTGGAGTGCCCGAACGCCACCTTCACACCGGCCTCGGTGAAACGCTTCGTTGCGGCCTCACCGTGCTCGCGCTCCACAGCCAACGTGATCATCTTCAGGGCCGGACCGCCGGCCGCGATGAGCCGTTCCACGGACTCGGGATCCGGGTCCCTCAGCAGGGCGGGATCATGGGCGCCCTTCTTCTCCTCCGCCAGGAAGGGACCCTCCAAATGGATTCCTGCCAGTTCTTCCGCCTCCACGAGTCCCCGGAGCACGGCGAGTTGACGCTCCAGCTTGTCAATGGGTTCGGTCACTGTGCTGGCAAAAATCGTGGTGGAGCCCTGGGTTCGGTGATAGTTGATGGCGCGCTGGTTCGCCGCCACGTCCGGATCCCCATAGGAAACACCGACGGCCCCGTGCGAATGGGTGTCCACGAACCCGGGCACTGCCCACAGTTCTGCAAAGTCGCCCTCGGCTTGCGGGCCCGAATCGATCGCTGCGATGCGGCCGTCCTCGATGGTGATGACTGCATTCTCCAGAACACCGTCCTGTGTGATGGCGCGACCAACTTTGATCTGTGAAGACTCCATGGCCCCATCCAATCACTCGTGGAACTCATGGAACACTGGGGGCCGTGCAGATTGACATACCGCAACACCTACTCCCCGCGGACGGCCGCTTCGGCTCCGGCCCCGCCAAGGTCCGTCCCGAGGCTCTGGCTCAGCTGATGGCGCATTCCGAGGTGCTGGGCACCTCCCACCGGCAGGCTCCCGTGCGGGATCTGGTGCGAGACATCCAGGAGGGACTGGCAGATTTGTACCGCCTTCCACCAGGCTACGAGGTGGCGCTGGGCAACGGCGGCTCGTCGGCCTTCTGGGACCTCGCCGTGTTCTCGCTGATTCAGGAACGCTCCGCGCATGGCGTGTTCGGGGAATTCACACGAAAGTTCGCCACCGCCAGCGCCACGGCCCCCTTCCTGTCAGAGCCCCGAATCTTCGAAACCGCACCGGGTGGCGTCGCGGTCCCCGAGTCCTGCGACGCCGACACCTACTGCTGGGCACAGAACGAGACCTCCACAGGCGCCGCTGCGCCGGTTGAGCGCGTGGGTGATGGGCTGATGCTGGTGGACGCGACCTCGGCCGCCGGCGGCATCGACGCGGACATCTCGTGCACAGATGCCTACTACTTCGCACCCCAGAAGAACTTCTCCTCCGACGGTGGTCTCTGGTTCGCTTTCCTGTCACCGGCCGCCATTGAGCGGGCTGAGGCCATCAAGGCCACCGGCCGCTGGATTCCTGCCTTCCTGGATCTCACGGCCGCCATCACGAATTCACGCCAGCACCAGACCGTGAACACACCCGCGATTGCGACGCTGCTGCTGATGGCTGACCAGATCCGCTGGATGAAGGAACTCGGGGGGATCGAGGCCGTCGCGGCGCGCTGCGCAACGTCCACATCGACGGTTTACCGCTGGGCGGATGAGCGGGACTGGGCGACGCCCTTCGTCCGGCTGCCGGAGCACCGATCCCCCGTCGTGGCCACCATTGACCTCGACGAGCGGATTGATGCAAAGCAAATCTCCTCGGTACTGCGCGAGAACGGCATCGTGGATGTGGACCCCTACCGGGCACTGAACCGCAACCAGTTGCGGATCGGTTGCTACGCCGCAGTGGACCCGAGCGACGTCGAAGCCCTCATGGCCTGCATCGACCACGTCGTGGAACGTGTCGCGCACTGACCCACAAGCCGTCAGTCGCGGACGACGAAGACCACCACTCCGGCCAGGATCGCCACGACCCCGGCCAGCAGGAGCGCGAGGACAGTTCCCCGACGGGAGACACCTGCTGGTTCCGTGTCCTGCGGCGCAATGGTCTCCGAGGCCTCTGGCTCCTGCCCGGGGGATTCGTTGCCTGTGGGTGAAGGGGTGGGGGAAGTCGCGGGCTTCGCGGAGGGACCGGGAGTGACGGTGGTCATGCCATCGGGCAGGGGTTCGTCGCGCAGATTCTTGCCATCACCCACCAGCATCCGGCCCTCGCCGTAGGTGGTGATGGACTCCGCTGGCGGAGGGTCGACGTAGGTGGTGACCGCCTTGGACTCCCAGCTGTAGGCATCCAGGAGTTCAACCCCGGTGGCTGTCCGCAGCATGAGGGTGTCTCCGTCATCGAGAAACACTGCGTCTGTCACGCCCTTGGGGGCATCAGCAGCCCGCACGAGCTTGTTGACGGCCGTGCGCGACGGCTGCAGTTCTGCCCGGTAGACGCCCGGATCCTCGCCGTCGGTCACGATGTAGATGCGCCCCTTACCGGACAGCGCCAGCGCCTTGGCGTCGCGCGATCCGCCGGGGTAAGTGAAGTCCCAGGCGCGGAAGTTGGTGACCTCTGATGCAGGGTCCACTCGGAACACCGTGACGAGATCCCGGGATGAGTCTGCGTCGCCCACGTCTGCGATGTAGAGAAGACCATCGAACAGCGAGAGAGCCTGCACCGATTCCGTCTGACCTGTGAAGGTGACCGGGCGACTCTTTGCCGATGATGCGTCGACGGCCATGATCTTTCCGGCATCGTTGACCGTCAGCGCCTCTTTCGTCCGTGGATTCCATGCGACACCCGTGATGGGTCCCTCCAGCTCGGATGGGGGGTCGATGTCATCAGCGAGGGCAGGTGTCGCCAATGTCATGGCGGCCACCACCAGAACACAAACAACGGCGCCGTGGCGTGAGAAGGATGTCATGGTGCTGGAATCCTACTGGGCCCAGGCAGCGGAGGTCTCCCCCAC
>CBDTVQ010000296.1:0-3242 GCA_965364045.1 uncultured Tessaracoccus sp.
GCGGAGATGCGCGACCGACAGCAGATCTGTCACTGGAGACGGTGGCTCGCCGTAGCGATCCTCCAGTTCCGCGCGCAACCCTTCGATGTCCTCCTCCGTGCGGATCTCGGCAATCTGCTTGTACATCTGCAGCCGCAACCGCTCGGAGGTGATGTAGTCCGAGGGCAGGTGCGCCTCGATGGGCAGCTCAATGCGCATCACGGGCTCGGGGGTGGTGTCCTCACCCCGGTAGCTGGCAACGGCCTCACCCACAAGTCGCAGGTACATGTCGAAGCCCACGTCAGCGATGTGTCCCGACTGTTCACCACCCAGCAGGTTGCCCGCGCCGCGCAGCTCGAGGTCCTTCATGGCGATGGACATGCCGGCCCCGAGATCAGTGTGGGATGCCATGGTGGCCAGTCGTTCGTGCGAGGCCTCTGTGAGTGGCTTGTCGCGCGGATACAGGAGATAGGCATATCCGCGTTCACGGGAGCGACCGACGCGCCCGCGCAACTGGTGCAGCTGTGAGAGCCCCAACTGGTCGGATCGCTCAATGATGAGGGTGTTGGCAGTGGAGATGTCGATGCCAGCCTCCACGATGGTGGTACAGACCAGGACGTCCGCCCGACGCTCGAAAAAGTCCTGCATCACGGACTCGAGCCTCGCTTCCCCCATCTGGCCGTGGGCAGTGACGATTCGGGCCTCTGGCACCAGTTCCCGCAGTGCCGCCGCCGACTTCTCGATGGTGTTGACGCGGTTGTGCACCACGAACACCTGTCCCTCACGTGCTAGTTCGCGACGAATGGCGGCCTTCACCTGTGCGGTGTCGTAGGGCCCGGCGAAGGTGAGCACGGGGTGGCGTTCCTCCGGCGGCGTGGCGATGACGCTCATTTCGCGGATGCCGGTGATGGCCGTCTCCAGCGTCCTCGGGATGGGGGTGGCGCTCATGGAGAGCACATCCACATTGACCCGCAGCTCCTTCAAACGCTCCTTGTGTTCCACACCGAAGCGCTGTTCCTCGTCGACGATCACGAGTCCGAGATCACGAAATTTGATTTCCTTGCTGAGGAGGCGGTGGGTACCGATGACGACGTCCACCTTCCCCGACGCGAGGTCCTCGATCACCTTGCGTGCCTGTGCGTCGCTCTGGAAGCGCGAGAGCTGCTCCAGTCGCACGGGAAAACCGGCGTAGCGCCCAGCGAACGTGGCATGGTGCTGCGTGACGAGCAGTGTGGTGGGCACCAGGACGGCCACCTGCTTTCCGTCCTGGACCGCCTTGAACGCGGCGCGCACCGCGATCTCGGTCTTGCCGTAGCCCACGTCACCACAGATCAGCCTGTCCATGGGGACGAGCTTCTCCATGTCTGCCTTCACCTCGTTGATGGCGCTCAGCTGATCGGGTGTCTCCACGAAGCTGAACGCATCCTCGAGTTCCTGCTGCCAGGCGGTGTCCGGGCCGAAGGCGTGGCCCTTGGTCGCCTGCCGGGCGGCGTAGAGCTTGATCAGCTCCGCCGAGATCTCACGGACGGCCTTGCGCGCCTTCGACTTGCGTTTGCTCCACTCCGCACCGCCCATCTTGTCCAGGGCGGGCGATTCGTTGCCGACGTAGCGCGTCAACTGGTCCAGTTGGTCCATGGGAACGAACAACCGGTCCCCTGGTTGACCCCGCTTGCTGGGCGCGTACTCGAGCACGAGGTAGTCGCGCACGGCGCCCTGCACCGTGCGCTGCATCATCTCGATGAAGCGCCCCACACCGTGGGTCTCGTGGACCACGGGATCTCCGGTCTTGAGTTCCAGCGGTTCGATCGTGTTGCGTCGTCGGCTGGGCAACCTCTGCTGGCTGCGGTCCGTGGCCTGCTGGCCGGTGAGCTCTGTGGCGGTGATGAAATCGATGCGGCTGGGTGTCGCGCGCCAGCCCTGGTTGAAACAGCCCAGCACGATACCGACCACGCCGGGGCGGGGTTCCTCCTCCAGATCGGTGACCTCAGCCGTCAGCCCCTGTTCCGCCAGCAACTCCACCATCCGTGTGGCCAGTCCTCGGCCCTCAACGCCGATGAGGACGCGCCAGCCGCTCTTGACGGCAGCCAGGATGTGTTCGCGTGCCGCGTCGAAATCCCCCCGGAAACCGTCAGGATGCGTCACGGCGAGGGTGCGCGAGTGCACGGAGGAGGCGTCGTAGGGCTGGTCCTCGTCCCCCGCGGAGAATGGGGACAGGCTCCACCACTTGTGCCCCTTCTCCATGGCGTGGGCGCGCACGTCGGCCAATTTCCAGTAGGACGATGCCCCCAGATCGACGGGAGATTGACCACCGCCTGCGGCGGCCGCCCAGCTCGCCTGGAGGAACTCCTGACTGGTCGCCACCAACTCAGCAGCACGGGTGCGGACAAGTTCTGGAGAGGTACTCAGGATGATCGAGTGTTCCGGAAGTACGTCGACGAGGAGTTCAAGACCCTCGACGAGAGCAGGGATGAGGGCTTCCATGCCTTCGATGGCTTGCCCCTGGGCGATGCGGTCGAGCATGTCGGACAGCTCGGGGTGCTGCATCACGAGTTTCTTGGCCCGGTACCTGACCTCGTCAGTGAGCAGCAGTTCACGACACGGGATGGCCGTCATCTCGAGCAGCGTTTCACCGGTTGACCGCTGGTCCGCGACGGAGAATGGCCGGATCTCCTCCACCTCGTCACCGAAGAAATCGATCCTGACGGGATGTTCCATGGTGGGGGCAAAGACATCAACGATGCCGCCGCGCACAGCAAATTCGCCGCGACGCTCCACGAGGTCCACCCGGTTGTACGCCGCACCCACGAGGTCTGCGAGCAGAGTGGAGAGCTCATATTCCCGCCCGGCGGTGACCGTCACGGGTTGCATCGCCGAGAGGCCACGGACCTGCGGTTGAAGCACGGAGCGGACGGGGGCCACCACCACCTGCGGCACCTGCGACGCGTCGCCCCGCAACCGACGCAGAACCGCCAGACGGCGCCCCACTGTGTCCGGGCGCGGCGACAGCCGCTCGTGCGGGAGGGTTTCCCAGGCCGGGTAGTAGCAGACGGCGTCCTCGCCCAGCAGGCTCGCGAGCTCAGTGGTGAGTTGCTCGGCCTCCCTGTAGGTGGAGGTGATGAGCAGCACGGTGCGGCCGGAACTCGCTGCGATGCCGGCGGCCGCTGTCGGAAAGAAGGCGGGGACAACGGTGACGTCGAGGGCGTCAACGCCTGCCGAGCGCGCGTCGGAGGCGGTGGCCTGGATCGCGGGGTCTGCTTCGAGTG
>CBDTVQ010000297.1:0-3238 GCA_965364045.1 uncultured Tessaracoccus sp.
AGCATTGATCGTCAACCAGTCGATGCCGCTTTCGGCCCAGTCGCCGATGGGAATACGGGGAAACTCCATCAGTTCGCACCTTCCGTGACGTTGGTTGAATCGTGGATGTCAGAGGTCCGCACGCCTGCATGCTCAGCACCGTGAGCGCCGTTGAAGGGCATGGCATGTGCGCCGTTTCCCTTGTCGACATCGCCATTGCCATTCGAGCTCTGGCCAGCTGCGGCCAGCAACGTGACGCGCGGAACGACCCCAGCAACCCGGCCCATTTCGTCCACGACGACAATGGGATTCAAGTGCTTGGCTGACAGCGTGAAGAGGTCAGCAAGGTTGGTGTCCTTGGTGACTATGGGCATCTCGTGGATGGAGTCCCAGGCGAATTCTTTGAGCCCCTCGCGAACGGATCGCGCGACCTCGGGCTCCCAGAGGATGCCGGCTGGCGTGCGATCCCGATTCTGCACAACGAGCCAGCTGAGCTGTCCGTCGCTCATGATCTTGTGTGCGGCTTGGGGTCCGGTACCCGGTCCGGCCACCGCTACTGGGCTCACCATGATGTTGGCGGCGGTCAGAACGCGGGAGCGATCCACGTCCTGGATGAAGCTGGCGACGTAGTTGTTCTTGGGCTCGTTGAGGATCTGCTCGGCAGTGCCGATCTGTTCGATCTGGCCGTCACGCATCATCGCGATGCGATCACCCAGGCGCATTGCCTCGTTCAGATCGTGCGTGATGAAGAGGATGGTCTTCTCGAGGCGCTGCTGCAGTTCGATGAGCTGGTCCTGCATGCCGCGACGGATCAGCGGGTCCAGCGCGCTGAAGGCCTCGTCCATGAGCATGATGTCGGTGCCGGCGGCGAGCGCACGGGCAAGGCCGACGCGCTGCTGCATACCGCCGGAGAGTTCGCCGGGGAGGCTACCGCCCCAACCACCGAGCTCAACCTCTTCCAGCGCTTTGTTGGCGGCCTTCTCGCGATCCACCCTGTTCATGCCCTGGATCTTGAGTGCGTAGGCGGCGTTCTCCCCAACTGTGCGGTGCGGCAGCAGTGCGAAGTGCTGGAAGACCATGCTGATCTTTTCGCGTCGCACGGTGCGCAGCTGCTCAGCCGGTACATCCGTGATGGGCGTACCGGCGATTTCGACGGATCCTGCGGTGGGCGCAAACAGCCCGTTGATCATGCGGATCAGCGTCGACTTACCGGAGCCTGAGAGCCCCATGACAACAAAGATCTCACCGGGATCCACCTCAAAGGAGGCATCGATGACGGCAGCGGTGAGACCCTGCTTGCGCAGGTCTTCACGGGTCTTGCCGGCCTGCAGATCCTCCACACCTCGTTTTGCACGTTTTCCGAAGACTTTGTACAAGCCTTCCGCGGTTATGGCAGCCATTGTTGCCTCCTCGGTCGTATTTCAGACATGCACGCGTTGACCGGGTGAGAGCGCAAGCTGAACTTCACAGCTCAAACGCAACCACCCGACCTGCGGGACACGACGGGCGCATCATGCATGTGGATCGCTCAGAGGGAGGGGCCATTGTGGCTCCGGAGTAGGACCGCGATACAGAAGCGTCCCCAACTCCCGACCCGAGCGAACGGGTAACAGCAATTAAACTTACCCGATGTGGTGAGAGAATGACGACTCGTTGATCACGAATTGGTAACATCGAAGCCGCCGGATTGGGGCGTTCCATTCACTCCGGAGGGGGACCGACAACATCCTCAATGTCAGCTGACTAGTGCGTCGACCGCCACCCAATCCAGTCCTTGGGGTGCCAATGAAAGAGTTCTCGCCAGAAGGCCGAGTCTCGCTGCGCGGACGCCCTGATCCTTCGACATCACGAGGATCTCCTCGAAGAACGCATTGATGGGTGCCACCAGGACACGTCCTCGCTCGACGAAGTCACTCACGTCGGCAGCCGGAGTGAATCCATCAACAACATCATGCAGGGCTCGCTCTGCCGATTCCGAAAGCACGGCTGGTTCATACTCAGCCGGAGTTGCCGCAGGAAGGATGCGCGATATCCTGACGATGCCCTCCACCAATGACCTGAATGCCTCGTCACCGCGGCTTGCTTCCAACCCCATCGCATGGGCGTCCGCGACGCCGGGATGACCGGCACTGGGACGCACTGCGAGCACTGCGTCGGCAAGCCGCCCCTCGTCGCGCTGCAGTTGCGCAAACCTGCCGATGATGAACTCTTCCGCTGCATCCAGCGCGTCACGTGAGCATTCGACGTCCTGCTCACGTAGACGCGTCGCTGCAGCCTCGAGACCGTCGCGGATCGAAACGGAGGCCAGTTCCGCGCGCTCCCGCAGGATCCGCACCACGCCCAGTGCTGCGCGTCGGAGACCGTAGGGGTCCGAAGACCCACTCGGCTTCGCCCCGAGTGCGAACATGGCGGTCAGGAGATCCAGACGATCGCCCAGCGCGAGCAGGGCGCCCGGCACGGATGCGGGCACATCGTCGGCGGAGGTGTGGGGCTGCTCCATCTCATAGAGGGCGTCCGCCACCTCTGGGGTCTCCCCCAGACGGGTGGCGTACTCGCGTGCAACAAAGCCAGCCAGGCTCGTCATTTCCGTCACCAGCGCCGTGGCAAGATCAAACTTCGCCAGCTGGCCTGCCCGCCGCAGCGTTGTCATCTGTGACTCACCGAGCCCCACCTCGTGGGCGAGCGCGATGGCGACATCAGCAATGCGGCGGGAGCGCATCCCCACAGATCCCAGCCGGTTCTCGAACGTCAGCTTCTCCAGCCCGGGCACGAAATGCTCAACAGTTTCGGCCTCCAGATCCTGATTCCAGAAGAAGAGTGCATCCTCGTAGCGGGCCCGCAGAACGGACTCGTTGCCAGCTGTGACGACCGCATCGTCACACGCGCCATTGGCCATGGTGATGAAGTTCGGCATGAGCGTGCCGTCGGAACTGCGCAGGGGCAGGTATCGCTGGTGCTTCGCCATGACGGACACGAGGATCCTGTCCGGCAATTCGAGGTATCGCTCGTCGAATGATCCGAGGACACCGTGGGGATCCTCCACCAGATTCGTGATTTCGTTCAGGAGATCGGAGTTCGCCTCCAGGTCCACGCTGCCGCCGACGCTGTCAGCAAGCGCGACGGCCTGTCGGACGACAGCCTCCCGACGTTGCGCGGTGAAGGCCTCGATACGCCCCCGGGAGACGGTGGACAGGTAGTCGGACGCACTCGCCACCTCGTGGAATCCCACGGGTGTGCCGTCTGCCAACTGATTGGCAGC
>CBDTVQ010000298.1:0-3219 GCA_965364045.1 uncultured Tessaracoccus sp.
ACGCCACTCGTCGGCGCTCGCCGGCTCGTCAGCGATGGCTGGCGCCGGCGTGAGAGCAGTGAGGCCCAGCAGGAGGCCCAGCGTCAGGATCAGGATCGGCAGACGCCGGGAGGTCATCATGGCCTGGGTCTTGTTCATCATCGCTCCTCGTGTACCAGGACGATCTTGCCAACGTTGTTGCCACTCTCGAGCAACTCGTGTGCCTTGCGGACCTCGTGGAATGGGATGCGGGTCTCGGGGGCCGGTTTGATACGGCCGTCAGCAATCATCGGCCACACCCGTTCCGCCACCCGGTCGCAGATGTCGGCCTTTTCCTGGGCGGGGCGAAAGCGCAGGGAGGTGGCGGTGACCAAGGCCATCTTCTGCAGGAGTGCCGCGATGTTCAGCGTGCCCTTGGTGCCGCCCTGCATCCCGATGATGACCAGCCGCCCGCGCTTGGCCAGCGCCCTGACGTTGAGTTCGAGGTACTTGGCGCCCATGATGTCCAGGATCACGTCGGCGCCCTTGCCGTGCGTCGCATCCTTGAGACCCTGCACCCAGTCCTCGTGATAGTCCAGGGCGATGTCAGCGCCGTGCTCGCGGCAGTGCTTCAGCTTGGCCTCGGTGCCCGCAGTCGTCGCGACCGTGCAGCCCAGAGCCTTGGCGTACTGGATGGCGAACGTGCCGATGCCGCCCGAGCCGCCATGTGCCAGAAGCGTGTCGCCCGCGCTGAGGTTGGCCACCTCCATGTTGGAGACGACGGTGGCCGCCACCTCCAGCAGGCCAGCGGCGGTGATGAGGTCGACGCCCGGGGGAGGAGGGAGGAGCTGTCCCTCGGGCGCGACGAAGTATTCGGCGTATCCGCCACCCGCGAGCAGGGCCACAACCTCGTCGCCCGCCGCGAACCGGGTCACGCCCTCACCCACGGCCTCGACGATGCCGGCGGCTTCCAAGCCGATCACCTCGGTGACCCCGGCGGGTGGGGGGTAGTGGCCTTTGCGCTGCAGGATGTCGGCTCGGTTGACACCGGAGGCGACGGTGCGAACCAGCACCTCACCGGGAAGAGGTTGGGGCGTCGGGATCTCACCCAACTCCAACGCGTCGATGTCTCCGGGGGACGAAACAATGACAGCATGCATGGGGTCCACACTGTCACACACTCTGCGCTCTACCGGGCGGGCCAGGGCAGGGTTCGGCGCGAGGAGTAGAAGCGCGCCGTGCCGTCGACGGGATCTGTGAACGCGAGGCTGCGTGACATCAACGACAGGGGGCTGGAGAAGTCGTCAATGTTGATGTCCAGAACCTCCGGGTACAGCGGATCATTGACCAAAGGGATCCCCAGCTGGGTGAAGTGTGCGCGGATCTGGTGTGTGCGGCCAGTCACCGGCCGCACCTCGTAGCGGCCCCAGACGCCGCGGGACTCCAGCAGACCGATGACGGTGCGCGCATTGGGGGGGAGGTCCAGCGTCTCGGCCTGCATCGTGCCCACCCGCTTGATGAGATGGGACTCCACCTCCACCGGGAACTCCAGACCGTCACGGAGGCCAGCGATGGCCTCATAGGTCTTCTCCACCGTGCGGTCGCTGAACAGTGACTGGTACGGGGCACGCCATCGTCGCTCGGTTGTCATGAGCAGAACGCCCGCGGTGGCACGGTCCAGTCGGTGGGCCGCGGTCAACTCGGGCAGGTCCAGCGCCTGTCTCGCGCGCACGACGGCGCTCTGAAGGACGTGTCTGCCGCGCGGGATGGTGGACAGGAAATGTGGCTTGTCGAAGACCACGAGACGCTCGTCGCGGTACAGCACCACCAGTTCACCCGGAACCTCCACCTCGTCGCGGAGCCGACGGTGGAACCAGATGAAGGTGTGCGGCTGATAGATCTCCCTGCCGGTCAGGGGGACCCCCGCGGGGTCAACGAAGGCGCCATCGCCGAGCATCGAATCCACCTGGTCGCGGGCGGGGCCGAGTTTGGCGAGAAGGAAGTCTCTCATCGTCGCCCACGGCAAGGAGTTTTCGGGGTCGCGGTCCGGTGTCCGGACCCATGCGGCCTGCAACCCATGACGGGGAGGCAGCGGAGACTTCTTCTGCACGCTACCATTGTGGCCGCTGCGTCAACTGCAGTGGCGAGGTCGCATAGTGGACTAGTGCAGCCGCCTTGAAAGCGGCCGAGTGGAAACGCTCCGTGGGTTCGAATCCCACCCTCGCCGCCGTGGGCCCCCTACCATGCAGGCATGCCCGCAACCACGTTTTCCATTGCCCCCAGGGTTCCCGTCCGTGCTTTCCTCATCTCCGCCGTCGCAAGCATCCTCGGCGCCGCACTCATGGTCCTGGCGCTGATCAACGCCTGGCACATCGCCCTCGTGGCGCTGGCGGCCGTCCTTCTGGTGGTGGGGCTGGTCCTGCTGGTGGTGGCGCTGGTGGCGCAGAAGGCCTCGGCCGCGGAACTGGTCCTCGACGACGAGGGCTACAGGGTGAACAGCCGGGCCGGTGAGCAGTGGGGCGAATGGGCCGGGGTGACGCGCATCACGCGATCCACGAACAGCGGTCAGGTCACCATCCACGAAGGCGACGAGAAGCGCACCCGGCTGGAGTTCCACAGCGTGGACCGGGCACGGATCGACGAGATTCTCGACGAGATGGGCGTCCGATTGGACGCCGCCAAGGGCTACAGAACCTGGGACGGTTCCTAGCCCTCCTCATCCCCGTCCGACTGGTCCTCAGGGTCCACCGGGATGTAGGCGCAGGCGTCCGCGACCTGCTGGGCGCCCTCGACCAGCGTCGGTTCCGGACTGCCCGATGCCTCGGGCGAGGGGCTCTGCGTTTTTGATGGCTTCGGCTTGGCTGACGTGTCGGTGCTGGGAGTCGCCGTTGCCTTGGGCGTGACGGCCGACGTGCTGGCTATCGCATCCTGAACGGCCTCGCGCATCGCGTCGAAGTCCGGATCGTTGTAGTCGTAGCCGTTCTTGCCGGGCGAGTACACGAGGCGCGTGATTTTGGCGTCCTTGACCTTCAGCGACAGGCCAACCAACGGCTCGAGCACCTGCTGTGGGATGTCCGTCATCAACATGTCAGCCGACGCGGAGGCGATGGCCTCGTAGGAACTGAGCATGGTTGCCGGGTTGGCCTGGTTGATGATGGCGTCGACGAGGCAGGACTGGCGTGCCATGCGTGCATAGTCGCTGCTGTCGGAGCGGCTGCGGGCGTACCACATGGCGTCATAGCCGCCGAGGCGCTGGTCCGG
>CBDTVQ010000299.1:0-3208 GCA_965364045.1 uncultured Tessaracoccus sp.
AGATCCTTGACCTGGCCGGGGCACGTGACATCCCCGTGGTCCTGGGTGCTGACCGACCCCTGGCCCAGGATGCGGCGCCGGCCGGCTACGTGCACGGGCTCAACGGAGTGGCGGATCTGGAGCTGTCCGATTATGGGGACGTGGGGCTCGGCGAGGTGGATCCCGGACCTGCCAGTGAGGTGCTTCGAGATGTGATCCTCAACAACCCCCGGCCTGTCACCATCATCGAGCTCGCACCCATGACAAACCTTGCGCTTCTCTTCCGGGACCACCCGGAAGTCCTGGAAAACGTGGCGAAGGTCTTCGTCATGGGTGGGGCAGCGACCATCGGCAACGCCACCCCCGTGGCCGAGTTCAACACGTGGCATGATCCCGAAGCCGCCGACATCTGCCTGAAAGCGGCACCGTCGCTGCTCTACCCCCTGGAAGTCTTCTACTCGCCGCGGGTGACCGATGAGGACATCGCGACGCTGAGGTCAAGCCCCAATCGTCTCGCCAATCTGGCGGGGGACCTGCTCGCGGGAATCGCTGAGCCGTACGCCGGTGAACCTCGCGTGACTGCAGGCCGCTATCGGTCCTGCATCGGCGACGCCGGCCTGGTGTGCCTGATGGTCAACCCGGAATTGGCAACCATCAGGCGCCACCCCGTGCGTGTTTCGCTGACCGATCCGTTGACCCGGGGCATGACCGTGGTGGACCAGCGGTGGGTGGACGGACGCGACGTGCAGGCCCTACCGATGCAGTGGAGCGAACCGATCGTCGAAGTGGCGCTGGAGATTGACGGCGACGCCATCGTCAGGATGTTCATGGACACTCTGTTGCGGTGAATCCGGGGCTCAACAGCCGACCGAATTGCGCAACGCCAACCCAGATACACAACAGCCTGACGCACTGGGTAGATCGTTGGTGTTCTACTTTCGGGTTGGCGTTCTGGCCTCGGGTTGAGCCAATCAGTCGCTGCCCTCAACGTCGTCGTAGTCCTGATGCGAGATGGGCGTCATCAGAACATCGAAGTGGCGGACGATGTCACTGTCGATGCACTGCCTTCCGGGCAATCCCTTTTTGGAGCGTGGCCGCCCTTCGCGTCAGCGTATCCCCAGGGCCCGGGGGGTGGCAACGGTCATGCATCGATCGCTCAGAGACCAGTGGTGCAAGTGAACGGGCCGCCCGAGACCCTTGTGAGGTCTCTGACGGCCCGTCGTTGGTGGTGCCAACTCAGCGCTGGTCGATCGGCACGTAGTCACGCTCCGTCGCGCCCACGTAGATCTGGCGCGGACGGCTGATCTTGCGGGTTGGATCTGCGTGCTCCTCGCGCCACTGGGCGATCCAGCCGGGGAGCCGGCCCAGGGCGAACAGTGCGGTGAAGTACTTGGCCGGGAAGCCCATGGCCTCGTAGATCAGGCCGGTGTAGAAGTCCACGTTCGGGTACAACTTGCGCTCGATGAAGTACTCATCGTTGAGCGCCGTTTCTTCCAGCTCCAGCGCCATGTCCAACAGGGCATTGGACTTGCCGGAGGCTTTCAGGAGTTCATCTGCGTGGCCCTTGATGATCTTCGCGCGGGGATCGTAGTTCTTGTACACGCGGTGACCGAAGCCCATGAGCTTGACGCCGGACTTCTTGTCCTTGACCTGGGCGACGTAGGTCTTCATGTCGACGCCCTCCTCGCGGAGCTTGACCAGCATCTCCAGCACGGCCTGATTGGCGCCGCCGTGCAGCGGGCCGGACAGGGCGTTGACGCCGGAGGACATGGAGGCGTAGATCGAGGCGTCGGATGAACCAACCATGCGAACGGTGGCCGTGGAGCAGTTCTGCTCGTGGTCTGCATGGAGGATGAAGAGGGTTTCGAACGCATTGACCACTGCCGGGTCAATCTCGTACTCCTCCTGCGGGGTGCCAAAGGACAGACGCAGGTAGTTCTCGACGTAGCTGAGATTCTTCTGCGGGTACTGGAAGGGCTCACCCACCGAGCTCTTGTAGGCGTAGGCGGCCAGGGTGGGCATCGATCCGATGAGGCGCAGGCTCGCGGCCTCCACCTGGGCCGGATCGTGCACGTCGAGGGTGTCACGGTTGAAGGAGCCGAGCGCCATCACACCGGCAGCAAGAACCTGCATGGGGTGGGCGCCGCGGGGGAAGCAGCGGTAGAGCTCACGCATGCGCTCATCGAGCATCATCCGGTCGGAGACGTCGTTCTGGAAGGTGCTCAGTGTGTCCTGCGAGGGCAACTCACCATGGATCAGAAGATGCGCGACCTCGAGGAACGTGGCTTTTTCCGCCAACTGTTCGATGGGGTACCCGCGGTAGCGAAGGATGCCCTCGTTGCCGTCGATGAAGGTGATCGTGGACTCGCACGACGCAGTGTTGACGAAGCCGGGATCCAGCGTCACGTTGCTGGTCCTGGAAAGGAGCTGGCTGATGTCGTACCCGTCGTTGCCGTTGGTGGCCTCGACGACGGGGAACTGCAGTTCCGTGTCCTGGTGCTTGAAAGTGGCGCTATCGGTCATCGTAAAGAGAGTGCCTTCCTGGAGCCGGTGACATCGGGGTCGCCCGGTTGGGTCCAACGCTGGTTTGCCATGGCAACCATACAGCCAGACGGAGCAGGTGTTGTGGGGAAGCAACAGGGAATGGGATGCACACGATGTGTGAGGAATCGCCCAGGCCCCCGGCGGGTCAGTCGACCAGCCGGGGGCTGCGACAGAGATGCAGGTCAGAGACCGTCGCGGGACTCGGAACGGGTGACGGTTTCGCCGGTGCCCGGATCCCGAACGGTGCGGGTCTCGGTGCTGCGGTTGCGCTGCGAGGCGAGCAACGCCCAGATCAGACCCACGACTCCGGCGGCCATGAGGATGTAGCCGACAAGGTCCAGGCTGACGAAGGGGACTTCTGCATTCACTGCGAAGGCCAGCACGGCCCCGATCGCCAGTAGGAAGATGGACGTGCCGATTCTCATGGATTCTCCTCGTGATTATGTGTTTCGCCCGGATGGGCTTGGATACTCTAGCGCCGCGCGGGTCTCATGGGATGACCTCCCACAGTGCCGCGGGTCGTCTACGGTGACGCAGTGAGCACGATTTCAGGCGATGGCGCCGTTCCGCAATCCTTTTCCCCTGGCGACGGCGTTGGTGAGCCCGATCTGGCCCAGGGGACTCTGGCGACGGAGAAGGCCCCAGTCTGGAAAGTGCTCAGCTGGGGCATGTGGGACTGGGGAAC
>CBDTVQ010000300.1:0-3196 GCA_965364045.1 uncultured Tessaracoccus sp.
TGCGGGTCGGGCGCCAGAGCTCGTGCAATGCCTCGGTCGCGAATGGTGCGTTGCTCGCCCTCATCCAGGGCTGCCCAAGCAGCCTTCGCGGCGTCCTCATCTGGGAACCTCACAGCGGCACCGCGTCCGCGTTGATCGCGGCGGCCATCCGTTGATCCAGTGCTCCCGGCGTAAGTACGTCCACGCGGCGGCCGAGCAGCTCCTGGAGGTCGAGCATGAGCCCCGCCTGATCGAAGAGGCTAGTGCCCAGTGGCAGGTCAACAAGGACATCCAGATCCGACTCTTCGGTGTCCTCCCCTCGGGCAACAGAGCCAACGATCCTCACGTTTGTCGCGCCTCGACGATCCAGCGCCGCTCGCAACTCCACCTGGAGCTCCCGGACCTGCGCGCCGACGGGCCCTGGCAGACCTTCGACGGATCTTGCGCGCATGGTCACGATTGCTCCCTCGTTCCGTCGTCAGTCTGCCTCAACTCAGCGCTTGAGCGAGTGCGATCATACCCATCGACTCCCACCGATCCACGAGCGACTCGAAGGTGATGTCCGGGGCGTCGTTGCGCCGCCGTGTCACCATCGCATGGACGATGTGGAACACATCCTCGGGGAACTCCTGCGCGACGTCAGCCAGATACTGGTCCGCCGATTGAACGGAGATCCCCATCGCGGCGATCGCGTGAGTCGGGAAGCCCCCACCTGCGTCGTTGGTGACAATGTGGGTGGCTCCCCCGGCCTTGGCAGCCGCGACGTGCGGCCGGTCATGAGGGGCGGTTCCCGGCATGTCGGCGACAGACGACTCATAGCGCTCGCGCAGCACTTCGCCCGATGGGAAGGTCTGACGGACACCCGCCAGAGCGGCCGCTGCCCCTCCAGGAGACGGGACCCGCTTGCCCTCCTGCCTCTCGCGATCCCACGTCACTCGCAACTCCTCGAGCAACTCCTCGCTCCACAGCAAGTCATGGATCCCGACCTGGGCCAGCCGCATGATCAGGTCAAAGACCGACATCGGGAACAGCGCGGAGGTGTCCGGAAAAAGGCGGCGGGTGGCCAAGGTCAATACTCGGCATCAGCGACCGCATCCATGATGGCGTCTATCCCCGCGCTCACCCGCTCGCGCTCGCGAAGGACGCGGATGACCTCACTTGCCGGGATGCGCTTGTGGCGACTCTGCGGAAGTCGATGAAACCGCATGTCGCCGGCCTCAAGCATCTTGTTGACCAGCTTTCGGGAGATACCCAGTCTTTCAGCCGCTTGCGTCGGCGACAGATCCTCATCGCTGGACGTGACAGCGACATCGCGGCCACGTGCCAATGAATGAAGGAGTTCATGGATGACCGATCGCGTCTCGCCATGGTCGAGCGCGGCCATCATGGCTGATTCCAAACGGCGACGGGCGGCCCCGTCCAGGCGCCCATCTGTAGCCAGCTTCTCAACGAGTTGGTCCAGCTCCCCAAGTGCGTCAAGAGGTGCCGTCTTGAGTGGTCCCGTCACGCGCTGTCCCATCTGTTCCATCTGATCCAAGTGTGCCACAGGCCTGCGGCCGTCCGCAAGGCCGGAGTGAAACTCAGTCCGACTCGGTGGTCGACGGGCGGCCACGGACGAATCCTCAGCGTCCATGCGTCTCTGGGCGTCAGCAGGCGAACACGTCACGGCGGACGCGCCCGAGGGTCAATGAAGCCGCGCCGACGGATGCACCACCGATCGCGGCACCGACGATCGTGTTGACAAGCGCGTTCCGACTGATCGGCCACGTCCCGATCCAGCGCACCTGCTTCTTGCCGACCACGACTCGCAACTCACCGGCAGTCCACATGGCAAAGCCGCAGGCGGCACCGCCAGAGGCCGCGGTCAGAAACCGGGGGCCTTCATCGGCGGGCCGGGGCCATGCTGTGCAGATCGTCAACACCAGCCCTGCGAGATAGACCAGCGACCCAATGACGGGAAGGTGCAGCCGAGTTGGACCGGCACTCTCGGTGAAGGCGCGTGAGAGACCCAACGCAAGGTCGTCGGCCGCCTCCGCAGAGTCGCCGCTGACATGGACCTGGACCTCGGAGCGTTCCCAGCTCCTGGTGACGTGGCCGTTCGGAGCCGTCCGGTAGCGGCGGATGCGGACACCTCGGTCTCGTCGGCCCGGACGTCCGGAACGAGCAAGAGAAGGCAGGTGGGTCACCGGTGTCCCAGCGCGACCGTGGTCCGCGTAGGCCACGACCATGACCGTGGCGCTCGCCCCGTCCTCGCGTTCGTAGGGAGCCATCCCCATCGCGGCGACACGTCGATTGCCGCCTGCCACGCCCCTCCCCTGGTTCCGCGGTTTCGGGAGTCGGGTCCACCGGCCAACGTCGACGAGCACGTCCTCGGGATCAACAACAGGAACCACTGAGCCACGGGGGCGTTGGCCCGCAGATGACGCGAGGGCAAACGCCGTGATTCCACCCAGCGTCAGCCCTCGAGAGACCACGTCTCGCGCCTCGGGTCTGGATCGACTCATCACCCAACCCAAGCGACGACAGTGGCGCGGAAGACATCAAGCGAGTCCATCGCCTCAGGGTAGATCACCGAAGGTGGTTCGGCCCCGCCCGTTAGAGTTCTCGGGATGCGTCGCCTGAACCAATCCGCCATCGCCTCGGCCCTCACGCTCGTGATCCCAGGCGTGCTGGCGACGCTTGATGCCGATGGCTTCCCGTATCTGACCCCTCTCTGGTTCCTGCACGAACCAGGTGTGGGCGTGGTGATGACCAGCGGAGTCGATCGACTCCACGTCAAGAACCTGCGTCGCGACCCACGGGCCAGCTTCATCATCGAGCACGAGGGTGTCGCAGACATGGACGGACGACCCAATGTGCAGGTCAAGAGTCGTGGGGTCTGCAGCCTCGACGAGGACCACGCCCGTTGGACGCGACGGATCACCAAGCGCTTCGCTGGCTCGGACGCCTTGGCCGAACTCCGCGCGGCAGCACCGATGGTCGCCATCGTGTTCGAGCCAGACGGGTGGGTGGGAGTCGTCGACGGTCCGCGCTCAGAGGGCCGCTGGTGGGTCGATGCGTTGGCCACGTGAGAGCTCCGCTTCAGCCAGCAAGTTCTCAGACCAGTGGATAATCCCGGGGGCCAGACGTTTGGTCGAACCTGATGCTCCTGGCGGCTACAAGCTGTTTCCGGGAAGGCGAGAACGAGGTCGCCACCGCATGACGTGGATCTTGGCGC
>CBDTVQ010000301.1:0-3188 GCA_965364045.1 uncultured Tessaracoccus sp.
TTCCACATCGATGACACGTTCATCGAGATCGAGGCCCACGTCGACACCGTCGACCGCACCGGGGTGGAGATGGAGGCGCTGACCTGTGTCGCCGTCGCCGCCCTCGCCGTGGTGGACATGGTGAAGGGAACGGATCGCTGCGCCTGGTTCGGCGACGTGCGTGTCCTGGCCAAGGAGGGTGGCCGATCCGGCTCCTGGAGGAGAGATGCCTGAGATGCCCCTGAAGTTCGATGCCATCATCGTCGCCGGTGGACGCGGCTCCCGGCTGGGAGGCGTGGTCAAGGCAGACCTGCAGGTGGGTGGGCAACGACTGCTTGACCGTGTGTTGCTCGCCGCCCGTCATGCACAGCAACGCATCGTCGTCGGAATGGTCGACGTCCCCGATGGGGTACGCCAGATTGTGGAGGACCCGCCGGGATCCGGGCCCGCAGCAGGACTCGTTGCCGGATTGGAGGCCATGGCCGAGCCGGCCGAATGGACCCTGGTGCTCGCCTGCGATTTACCGGGAGCGGAAGAGGCCGTTCCGCACCTGCTTCGAGCTGCCATGGCTGGGGGAGATGCCGACGGTCACTGTCTTGGCTCCGCCGATGGCACTCCCCAGTGGCTTCTCGGGATTCACAGGAGCGACGCTCTACGACGCGCCGCCGCCGACTATGGTGATCCCAGGCAACGCTCGGTGCGCGGCCTCCTCGCGTCCTTGCGACTCGACGTGATCGTCGACGAAGCTGACGTGGGGAAAGATGTCGACACCTGGGATGACTACGAGGCCTGGGACAGGCGGTGGAGGAGCAACATGGAGGCTGAGCACGAAGGCTGGCACCAGTTCGTCAAGCAGGCGTGCGAGGCCGTTGGTGTGGCTCCGGAACTCGTTGACATCAATGCCGTGCTGGACATGACTCGAGAGGTTGCCCACGCCGGCGCCCGCCCCATGGCGCCCATCAGCGCCTTCCTTCTCGGTCTGGCGACCGGACTTGACGCAGAGGCCGACCCGGAACGTTTGCGTAGCGTAATCGAGGACGTCGCAACCGCGGCGCCGCTGCCGAAGGAGCTCCCATGACACAGATCCGTCTCTTCGCCGCCGCAGCAGATGCGGCCGGCACCGCTACCGAGGACGTGTCGTCCTCCACGCTGAAGAATCTCATCGAGGATCTCAATGAGCGCCATGGTGAGCAGTTCGCGGCCGTGCTGAAGCGTTGTTCGGTGCTGGTCGATGGTCGTGCAGTCACTGATCCTGCGGAGTCACTGACGGACGCCGCGGTCATCGACATCCTGCCGCCGTTCGCCGGCGGCTGATTCCGGCCTCGTCAGCTCAGCTGGCGCGCTGTTGCCCGTCCCCGTCCGGCGGGGGTGTGAGGTGCATTCGGCAACCGTCGGGCTCCGAGAAGGGGAGGAGCTCAATGCCTTCCCTGGCGCCGATTCGGCGCAGCACGCCATCGATCAGGCCCCGGTGGATGTTGCAGACGAACTCGGGTGATCCGTGCGCCATGTCGAGCAGAGGGCAGGTGCGCAGGATCACGGCATCACCCTTCTCCGTATGGATGGTGCTGGGATCGAAGCCCAGGATGTCCAGCACCTCCACCACCGCCTCCAATGCCCCTGCAGAGTGCTGGTCGGCGAACTCGTCGGCGCGTCTCGTGCCCCAGGCCCTGCCGATCTCCTGTGCCTGCTCCGGGCCGCTGCCCGTGGCGACGAGGTAGGAGGCGAACACGTCGGCGAGCTCCCGGGACTCGTCCACTCGTCCCGCACCAAGGGTCTGGCGCCCCAACGAGGTCAGGGTGTATCCGCGGGGTCGGCGGCCGGGCTTGTCCGACTGCACATCATGGATGCTCAGCAGGTTGAGTGCGGTGAGGGCATCCAGGTGCTGACGGGCAGAGTTCGGGTGCCCGCCGAGGTGTTGGGCAATCTGGTTGATGGTGACCTGGTTGCCCTCGAGGTCGAGCACGGCCTGCAACACCCGACGGCGCGGCACCGAGATCGTCGGTGGCGTGCTCAGTGGACGGGGTCCAGTGTTTGCGTGCATCACAACAGCAAGACTACCCCATTTATCCATTGTGACCTGTAGTAATGTCCGCCGCATGACTGATCTGAATATCACTGAAAAGAAGTCCGCCTGCGCCTGTGGTGCACCCAACGAGGCGCTCCCCGAACTTGACGTCCGTGTCATCCCGCACGCGGTGCGCCACGCGGCCATCCACGGCGTGGTCGATTCCCTGGCTTCCGGTGCCGGCGTCCTCCTGATTGCCAATCATGACCCGCTGCCGCTGTTGGCCCAGATCAAGCAGCGCCACGGCTCGGCCGTCACCTCCGACTACGTGGAGAGCGGCCCCGAGGTGTGGAAGTTGAAGCTCGAGCGCGTCTGACATGTTGACCCTGCCCACCGCCCCGCCATTACCCAGGGTCAACCCGCCGAAGAACAGCATCCCCCGCGGACGAGTACTGCTGCTGGCGTTGGGTGGGCTGAGCCTTCTTGCGGGACTCAATGCGGGATTGGTGAGGCTGGGGGTGTGGGCGCCCGTCGCCTCCGAACGGGTCGGGGATCTTCATGGTCCCGTTATGGTGCTGGGGTTCCTCGGCACACTGATCTCGTTGGAGCGCGCACAGGCGCTTCGGAATCCTTTGGCCTATCTCGCTCCCGCCCTGCTCGGGGTGGGGGCGCTGGCCTTGGTGTTCGGCGCGCCCGTACTGCTCGGCCAACTGTTGTTGTTCGACGGTGCACTGGCGTTCACGGCCGTGCTGGTGGCGCTGTGGGTGCGGGCTCCACTACCTCTGGTGGCGGCCCAAGCACTGGGAGCCTTCTTTGCGGCGCTGGCGGCGGGATTGTGGATACGCCTCGACGTGGCCACCATCCTCCCGCTGCTCGCGGTGTTCCTCATCATCACCATCGCGGCCGAGCGCGCTGAGCTGGCGCAACTGATCATGGGCGCCCGGGCCATGCCGACGCTCATGGTGATGGCCGCTCTGCTGTCGGCTGGCGGGATCATCGGGATCTTCGCCCCTGCCGTGGGGCTGCGCATCCTCGGGCTCGCGGCGCTGGTGGTGGCGCTCTGGCTGTTGCGCGATGACGTTGGTCGACGCATGATCCGGAGCTCCGGGCTGCGCCGGTTCAACGCTGCTGCCCTGATGGCGGGCAACGTCTGGTTGGCTGCCTCCGGGCTGGTGTGGCTGATCGTGGGCCAGCCGGTGACCCG
>CBDTVQ010000302.1:0-3172 GCA_965364045.1 uncultured Tessaracoccus sp.
GTGCAAGCCACAGATCAGGTCGTCGCCGGCGACGTGTCCGTCGGCCAGATGCGCACCTCGATGCAAGCAGCGCCCGTAGAGAACCGAGTGAGCGTCGTTGCCCTGCTCGGCGGAGAACCGTATGACGACCAAATCGACGGTGGAGACAAGGACCCCGAATGGCTTCCGGGGCTCCAACTCACTCCAAACAGCAATCTTGTGGGGGTCCATTGGCCAACCGTAAGGCCTGAAGCGGGAGACCACAGTCAAACCGCATCGGCTTCTGGCCCCGCAGCAGTCGGAGGTGTCCACACATCCCTGATCGCGAGTTCGAGGTCTCCGCCGTCAAGACCACCTGACGGCCACTTCCGTGCGCGTCGCCGCCGTCGGACGTCACGACCCGGCAGAGGAGCTTCCGGAGAAGCTTGCAGAACGCGAACACGCACGTCGCGTCCGTCCCCCACTGTTCAGTCAGCTGATGAATGGACCTGAAAAGGACCGGCGCGGCGCCTGATGGGTCACAGTTGCCAGTCTCTGAGCGTGCCTACTTCAGGAGCTGTGCACGCAGGACATCCAGGGGCAGTGCGCCGAGGTTGAGGGCGCGGGTGTGAAAGTCCTTGAGTGTGAATTCCTCCCCGCGGAGCACGGCCTGGCGCTGTGCGTCCCGGCGCATCTCTTCCCAGATGCGCTGGCCAACCCGGTAGCTCGGTGCCTGTCCGGGCCACGACAGGTACCTGTGCAGTTCGAAGCGCAACTGCTTCTCCTCGATCTGCACGTTGTCGCGAAGCAGAGCCCAGGCCTTGTCGTAATCCCAGATGCCGCCGCCATAGCGCTCGAAGGCCGGCTTGCCCAGGTGGACGCCGAGATCCACCACCACCCGGGTGGCCCGCAGGCGTTGGGCGTCGAGCATGCCGAACCGGTCCCCCATGCTCTCGAGATATCCGAACTCCTCCATGAGTCGCTCGGCGTACAGCGCCCACCCCTCGCCGTGGCCGGAGTTCCAGGAGACGAGCCGACGCCAGCGGTTCAGCTCGCCGGCGTTGAACATGGCTTGGCCCACCTGCAAGTGATGACCGGGCACGCCCTCATGGAAGACGGTGGTCTTCTCCATCCACGTGCTGAACTGCGTCACACCCTCGGGGACGCTCCACCACATCCGGCCCGGTCGGGACCAGTCCTCGGAGGGTCCGGTGTAGTAGATGGCACCAGTGTGGGAAGGCGCGATCCGACAATCGATGGTGCGGACCGGCGCCGGAATGTCGAAGTGGACGCCATCCAATTCCTCGATGGCCTTGTTGGAGGTGGCCTGCATCCAATCGCGGAGCGCTTCGGTGCCGTGGATCTGGGTGGCCGGATCCGCATTCAGCGCGCGTACTGCATCGGAGATCGTTGCCCCCGGTCCGGCGATCTCGCGTGCCAGTGATCCCTGCTCGGCCGCGAGATGCATCAACTGGTCCACACCCCACTGGTAGGTCTCGTCCAGATCGATGCGTGCACCAATGAAGTCGCGCGAGGCGCGCTCGTAGCGTTCACGACCCACAGCGTCGGCCACGGGAGCATGTGGGGCGAGCTCTTCGACGAAGAAGTCGGCGAGTCGTTGGTACGCCCCGGAGGCGAGACCTGCCGCCTGGTCCAGGTCCTGAACCTGCCCGCCGTCAACTCCACCGGCTGCCGCGAGTTCATGAAATCGGGAGGTGCGGGGATCAGCGAGGTCCCTGGCTTGCGCGACGCCGTCGGCCACTGCGCGTTTTGCTGGGACGAGGCCGGCTTCGATCCCCTCTCGCAGCGTCTCGATGTAGCCCTCAATGGCCGTTGGCACGCCCGTCATCCGGGAGGCGATGGCTTCCCAGTGCTCGGGAGTGTCGGTTGACATGAGATCGAAGATCTCGGGGATCCCCTGCAGAGGAGAGGCGATGTTGTTGAGATCCGCCCGGTGGTCCCCAGCCTCGAAGGACTCGACGGAGAGACCAAGTCTGTCCAGCATGGCCGCCACCGTCACCTGATCGGTCTCGTCCAGTGGCTGGGCGGCGGACAGGGCAGCCATGGTGTCCCGCTCGATCTGGGCCCATGTTGCCACCGCCTGCGGTGAGAAGTCATCCAGAAGGTGCTCGTGGCCGGGGATACCGAGCGCGGTGGCAGTCATGGGGCTGTGCGCCATCAGTGCGTCCACATAGGACTCGGCTATGGCATCGATCAGTGTGGTGTCACGCATGACTGCAAACCTAGCCGCCCCATTCAGTCAACAAGCAGCCTGTTCCCGCACTCCCGGCTCGCGCGGGGGCTCAACTGGTGGTTGACTGGAGCCGCGCAGAGCGCATCGGGGCGGTAGCACAGCCGGTTAGTGCATCGGACTCATAATCTGACGGTCGCGGGTTCGAGCCCCGCCCGCCCCACCACGGTGACGGCAACCATCGCGCATCAACGCTGCCTCCTCCGAGATATGCGAGCCGTTCTTCATCTGGTGCAGGCGCCGGTGCCAATCGTTGCTGCATATGAAGCTGCGCCGTCGAGCAGCGTGTCCGTCGCTGCGTCTGTGAGTGCGTAGGCAGTGTTTGCGTCCACGATGGAGCGGGTGAAGACGGTACCCGCCACGCGCCCGTCGATGGTGAGGAGTGGTCCACCGGAGTTGCCGGGCTTGGCTGTGGCATACAGCGAGTACACCTCACGGTTGATTTCCTTGCTTCCGTAGATGTCCTCCCCCAGCGCCTGGATCTCGCCACGGTTGCGGGCAGCGTCTGCTCGATAGGAGCCACCGAGAGGGAACCCTGCGACGACAGCGGGAGCGTCCTTCGGAAGGTCTTCCGCACGCTGCAGGGCTGGGGCGGTGAGTTCGGGGACGTCGAGGATTGCGAGATCCAGATCCGGATCGAAGGCCACGACCCGCGCATTGAGGGCCGGGCCGGTGCCACCCACCTGCACGCTCACCTCGGATGACCCGGCAATGACGTGAGCGTTGGTGACGATGCGCTGTGGCGCCACCACCCATCCGCTGCCGGAGAGTTGCTGTGAGCAGGCGTTCGCCACAACCTTGACGACGCTCGCCGCTGCCGCTTGGACCTCAACACCATTGGCGTCGGAGGCGTTGGGTGCTTCGGCGGGGATGATCGGCTCTGGAACAAGGCCGCTGAAAGCACCGGGCAGCCCGAAAGAGTCCAGAGCAACCGTCAGTCCGGCTGCCCATCGCTGCGACTGG
>CBDTVQ010000303.1:0-3171 GCA_965364045.1 uncultured Tessaracoccus sp.
CGGCCCACCGGCGACGGATCGTGCATCGGAGGGATCATCGAGCGAGCAGACCATGACCTTCGTGCTGTCCCAGGACATGTGGGGATGCTGCCACTCGAACCAGGTCAGCTGCTGGCCGTGGACGCGGGGGCCGGCATAGAAGTCAGCGCCGGTGAGGAGAACGCGACCCCCGTCCGCGTTGTCCCCGTCGAGGTCCAGTGCCACGATCTCGGTGCGCGCCTCCGGGGAGGCATCGTGATCCTCGCGCACGGCAATCAGCAGTCGCCGATCAGGCACCACATGCAGGTCGCCCCAACGGAAGCGCTCCTGCTCTGCTGTGAGGGCCCTGTGGGTGTCGTTCTCCAGAAGGAAAACGCGACGGGTGACATCGTCGCAGTAGGCGACCAGTTTGCCGGAGACGTCGTAGGCACCTCCGCCGTACTCCATCACGCGGGAGCGGATGTTGGCATCAGGGGTCAACTCGACAGTCTCCGAACCGTCATGGCGACGGATGGTGATCCGGCCGTTCTGCTCGGCGATGCCCGCCAGCCAGTGGACACCGCTCTCTGAAGTGCGGACCTGCGAGATGGCGTCGGCGCCGGCCAGGGCCGCATCGACGGTCAGGGGAGTGCTCATGGGCCCATTTATACGGCTGACAGGAGAACCTTGCAAACTCCGACGCTGGCTCCTGCCGAGCGCAGCTCTGCATGCCGCCCAGACACGCCGCAGCCACTGTGCGGTACGGCCATCACCGGCTTGGTCACCAGTGAAGGCGGTGAGTCTGGCGGGCGGGTCCGAGACCGGGGGCGCCCAACACCGTGCATGGATGAGCACATCCGGACCTCCGCTTGTTGTGGTCAGCCCGCATCGTGAGGCAAGATGGTGAAACTGGTTCGCGGTCGCATCGCAGGGGAAGGCAATCCGGCCTGGACCAGGAGGAATCAAGAAATGACTGCACGCATGGCTGCTGTGAGTCAGCCCGAGGCGCGGGGGATGCTTTTCATCCACTCGACGCCGGCGGCGCTGTGCCCTCATCTGGAATGGGCGGCAGGAAGCGTCCTCGGCGATGCTGTGAGCCTGGAGTGGACGGACCAGCCCGCCGAGCCCCGCAGTCGTCGTTCCGAGTTCCCGTGGACCGGCGAAGCAGGCTTTGGCGCGGCGCTCGCCAGCAAACTGGCTGCCTTCGAGCGGGTGCGCTTCGAGGTCACAGAAGATGCCTCAGCGGGATCCGACGGTCAGCGTTTCTGCTTCACACCCGCTCTGGGCGCCTTTGCTGCCACTGTGGGAGTCCACGGCGACATCCTTGTCAGCGAGGACCGCATCAGGAACGCCGTCGCTCAAGAAGGACTGGGTGGGGAATCCATCCACACAGCACTTCAATCCCTGCTGGGCACGCCCTGGGACGACGAGTTGGACACCTTCCGATACGCCAGCGAGGACGCACCCATCCGGTGGCTCCACCAAGTGGTGTGACCCAGCACTGAGGCGAGGCCGCGACGATACGGCTGCGCGACGTCTTCCCCAGGGCGCCGACCAGAACGACGTCGACGGTCTCGGTCGCCACCGCCAACGAAGGAAACCACCGACGCGTCGGTGGTTTTCTCCTTTTGGTGTGGCGGAATGTCAGAACTTGGGAGGGTCAACCCACCCAGAGGCCATTACGTCGTGATGTTCTCGTTCGTGACGACGATGGCGACGTTGTGGCCGCCGAAACCGAACGAGTTGTTGATGGCGGCGAGGTCGCCAGCGGGCAGATCGCGCACGGTCGTTGCCACATCGATGCCCAGATCGGGCTCGAGGTTCTCCACGTTGATGGTGCCGGGAACCTTGCGCTCCCGCAGCGCCATGACCGTCGCGAAGGTCTCCAGGGCGCCGGCGCCACCCAGGAGGTGGCCCGTCATGGATTTGGTGCCGTTTACGATCACCGACGAGGCATGGTCGCCGAGAGCAGCCCGGATGGACCCGGCCTCGGTGACGTCGCCCTGCGGCGTTGAGGTGGCGTGGGCGTTGACGTGGGAGATGTCGCTCGCAGACAGACCGGATTCGACGAGTGCGCGCTTCATCGCCGTCGTCTGTCCGTGACCGCCAGGATCCGGCTGCACCATGTCGTGAGAATCCGCTGAGATCCCGGCGCCGACGAGGGTTCCGTAGATCCGTGCACCGCGGGCCTTGGCGTGTTCCAGCGTTTCGATGACCATCAGGACGGCGCCCTCACCCAGTACGAAGCCATCGCGACCAGTGTCCCAGGGACGCGACGCCCGTTCAGGCTCGTCGTTGCGTCGGGACAGTGCCTGCATGTTACTGAAGGCGGCCAGAGGGAGCGGATGGACAACAGCCTCACTGCCACCGACGACTGCGACGTCGGCGCGACCCAACCGAAGCATGTCCAGCCCCAGTGAGATGGCCTCGTTGGAGGAAGCACAGGCAGACACCGGAGTGTGAACACCGGCGCGTGCACCAATCTTGAGGCCAATATTGGCCGCCGGGGCGTTGGCCATCAGCATGGGGATGGTGAAGGGGGAGACACGGCGTGCGCCTTTGTCCTTCATGACGTCCCACTGACCGAGGAGGGAGTGCAGGCCACCGATGCCGGTGCCGCAGACCACGCCCAGACGATCCCGGTCCACGGGATTCTCGTCCCCGACCCCGAACCCGGCGTCGTGCCAGGCCTCCATGGCAGCGACCAGCGCCAGCTGGGAGGAGCGGTCCAGGCGGCGGGCCTCGACGCGGTCGATGTTGGGCTCCACCGCGACCTGTGCGGCGATCCTCACTGTCAGATCGGTTGCCCAGTCCTCTTCCAGAAGTCGCACGCCTGAACGGCCGGCGAGCAGGCCCTCCCACGTGCTGGGGGCATCGCCGCCGAGCGGGGTAGTGGCGCCGAAACCGGTGATGACTACGGTGGTCATGGGAGCTCCTTGAAGATGAGGTCAGGGATTCTGTGATCTGGGGCCCGTGCCCAAGCCAAAGCGTTGGGACGTGGCTGTGGAGGGCAAAGTCCGATGTGCGGGCGGGCCCGGGTGACGGGCCCGCCCCGTTGACCTCAGTTGGAGGCGCGCTCGATGTAGGCGACAGCGTCGCCCACGGTCTTGAGGTTCTTGGAGTCCTCATCAGGAATGGAAACGCCGAACTTGTCCTCACAGGCGTAGATGATCTCGACCATCGACAGTGAATCGACACCGAGGTCGTCGGTGA
>CBDTVQ010000304.1:0-3151 GCA_965364045.1 uncultured Tessaracoccus sp.
ACGACGAGGACGTTCACGGCGCGTTGGAAAGGGGACTCAAGGAGGTTGTGGGGCCGGAACTCGGTGGACGACTCCGCGCCGGGCGGTCCCGCAATGACCAGATCGCAACGCTGATCCGGTCCTACCTCCGCACCGAGCTGCGTGCGATCGCGCTGGCCGTTGACGAAGTCTGTGGGGCACTCGCCTCCCAGGCTGATGAGTACATGGGTGCTGTCATGCCCGGCCGTACGCATCTGCAGTCCGCCCAACCCGTGCTCCTCAGCCATCACCTGCTGGCACACGCCTGGCCTCTGATCCGCGATATGGAGCGTCTGCGTGACCTCGATGTGCGCCTGTCCGTGAGCCCTTATGGTTCCGCGGCACTGGCAGGCACCTCCCTTGGCCTGGATCCGGAGCTTGTGGCCCGGGAACTCGGATTCTCCGGCTCCGCACCCAACTCCATCGATGGCACAGCTGCTCGCGACCTCGTGGCAGAGGCAACATGGATACTGGCGCAGGTTGCCATTGACCTCTCCCGTCTCAGCGAGGACATCATCCTGTGGTGCACCGCGGAATTTGGCTTCGCGAAGCTGGACGATGCCTGGTCCACCGGCAGCTCGATCATGCCGCAGAAGAAGAATCCGGATGTGGCAGAACTGGCACGTGGCAAGGCAGGACGGCTGATCGGCAACCTGACAGGGTTGCTCGCGACGCTCAAGGGTCTGCCGCTGGCCTACAACCGGGACCTGCAGGAGGACAAGGAGCCTGTCTTTGACGGCATTGACCAGCTTCATGTACTGCTCCCCGCCGTCGCGGGCATGGTGGGGACGCTGACGTTTGACCGTGACCGCATGGCAGAGGTCGCCCCCATGGGGTTCTCTCTGGCCACCGACGTGGCGGATCACCTGGTGCGGCGTCGCGTGCCGTTCGCTGTTGCTCACGAAGTGGCGGGGGAGACGGTGCGATACTGCGAGTCACGGGGGATCACGCTGCAGGATCTCCGGGCCAGCGATCTGGGCCTCATCTCCGAGCATCTCGATGAGGCAGTGCTGGCGGTCCTGACCGTCCAGGGTTCAGTCGCTGCACGTGACGGCAGGGGCGGGACCGCCCCGGTGAGGGTGGCAGAACAACTCACCGAGTTCCGTGCCAGGCAGGGCGAGCTGCGAGTCTGGGCAGAGAATGGCCCGAAGGTCGGATGAGCCCAGTGCCCGGACGGGGATAGGGTGTTGACCGTGAATGCTCTGTTCGAGGACCTGAAGTGGCGCGGGCTCATTGCCCATTCGACTGACGAGGAGGCGCTGTCGGCGCACCTCGATGAGGGGCCCGTCAGCTTCTATGTGGGGTTTGATCCGACGGCGCCCAGCGTCCACACCGGCAACCTCGTCCAGATGTTGCTTGCGCGACGCCTTCAGTTGGCGGGCCACCGCCCCTTCATGCTTGTGGGCGGCGCAACCGGTCTGATTGGTGATCCCAAGGAGTCAGGCGAGCGCACCATGAACTCCGCAGACGTCGTGGCCGGCTGGGTGGACAGGATTCGCAACCAGGTGGGGCGGGTACTGGACTTTCAGGGCCCTGCGGCCGCGACGATGGTCAACAATCTGGACTGGACGCAAAGCATCTCAGTGCTCGACTTCCTGCGTGACGTTGGCAAGCACTTCCCGGTGAATCGGATGTTGGCGCGCGATGTGGTGGCCCGCCGTCTCGAGGACGGCATCTCCTACACCGAGTTCAGCTATGTCCTGCTGCAGTCCATGGACTACCGCGAGCTGAATCGACGACATGGGGTGTCCCTGCAGACCGGTGGCAGCGACCAGTGGGGCAACATCACCGCAGGCGTGGAACTACTGAGGCGCAGTGACCAGATGAAAGTCCACGCCATGGCCACGCCACTGCTCACCAAGGCCGACGGCACCAAGTTTGGCAAGACCGAGGCCGGGACGGTGTGGCTTGATCCAAACCTGACGAGCACCTACGCGTTCCATCAGTTCTTCCTCAATGCGGAGGATGCGAGGGTGATTGACTACCTCAAGGTGTTCAGCTTCCGATCACGAGAAGAGATTGAGGAACTGGAGCGCGCCACAAAGGCCGAGCCACACAAGCGTGCCGCGCAACGTGCGCTGGCCGACGACGTGACGGATCTGGTGCACGGAGTGGCCGAACGAGAGGCAGCCTCGGCCGCAGCGGGTGCCCTCTTCGGCAGGGGCGAGCTCACGGATCTGCCGGCGGCGACTCTTGCAGGAGTGATGCGTGAGGTGGGGGCTGCCAACGTCAGTTCGCTACCCAGCATTACAGAGGCACTCACCATGGCCGGGCTTGTGGACAGCAAGTCCGCCGCGCGTCGTGCCATCACCGAAGGTGGCGCCTACCTGAACAACGTCAAGGTGACTGATGCGGAACTCCAGCTGGCCTCTGAGCATCTGCTGGCAGACCGGTTCATTGTGCTGCGTCGCGGACGCAAGACTGTCGGGGGACTCGTCCTCGGCTGAGTGTCACCCGGGACTCTACGTTCGGGCAGGCCATTTGCGCCGCGTGATCAGATTGTCCTGCGAGTGCGTGCGGCAGCTACCCCCGAGCCGTCGCGTCGCCGATCACGAGCAGTCGCCCGAGATCGGGCACAGATCCAGGAGGAACCCCGGATTTGTGCTGAGGCCCAGGGCTGGGTAGTCTCATCCTTGCTTCACGGTGAACCGGACGCCCATCAGGGCGGACAGTCACGAAGCTCCCACAACCACAATCATGGACTGGGCTGGTGTGCGTTCAAGAGAACCCACTGGTTCTCCGGATGTGGTGCGGGGCTCGCAGATGCGGTCCGGCAAGTGGGTCAGGAGTGAACCTCCTTCGGCCTCCGGGCCACAGCTTCATCTGGACCGAGTGAACCACAGTGCTGTTTTGACAGCAATGGGGTGAAGCACTAAGTTTGGTCGGGCCGCTTTGAGCGGTTCAACACAATCTTGGGCCCACGTGACAGCGAACCGACACTGCGTCGAATTGCTTGAAGCGAGTTCAGGGAGTAAGCTTCAAAAGCTGCCTGCGAGTCAGGCACAAAACAACTCAAATCGTATTGTTCAAGGCCGAAACGCCAAGTTGACAGCCAAAAAAACAATGCGTAGGGTTAACCGAGTTGCCCCGAATGTAACAGGAACTGGTTTTGTTTCTGGGAGTGAGGGATGCA
>CBDTVQ010000305.1:0-3142 GCA_965364045.1 uncultured Tessaracoccus sp.
GACGGTAACTAACGGTGGCCATGCCACTTATCCTTTCCACGGGCAGGTACGTGCCCGACGATCCGAGTGGACGGAAGATGTCATCTTCCTGCGACGCACGTTACACCGTGCCCCCTCCACTGGTGCAGGGCGGGTCCAGACTTCGTGATCGAATCGTTACTGCGCTCGCGTACCCTTGCGTCCGTGCCTGCCGAGACCGATCCACCCACCCCCGAAGAACCCGTTGCCGCTGATCCAGTAGCCGGTGAGGGTGAGCCCCAGTGGTGGGAGGCCGAAGGCATGCCTTGGAAGAAGGAGCCCGGCCGCTCTGATATTGCCTGCCTTGCCTGGTTCGGCGTCGTCGGCGTGTTCAGCCTGGTGCTCATTCCCACGAGGGCATGGTTGCTCGCCATTGCCCCGGACATCCTCGCGATGATCACCGGGGGCCGGACGGCCGTGACAGCGAGCGGTGCGATCGCCAGCGTGGGGCAGATGGGTCACTGGCCCATCGTCTTGTTCGTGGCGTCGCTGCTCAGCCTGAAGTTCGACTGGATCTATTGGTGGGCCGGGAAGCTGTGGGGCCGCGGCATGATCGAGGTGTGGGCAGGGCGGAGCAAGCGGGCCGCCCGTGGCTACGCCAGGGCTGAGCGATGGGCGAAGAAGTTGGGCCCCATCGGATTTTTTGTGGCCTACGTCCCCATTCCCCTGCCGCTCATGCAGGTGGTGTTCGTGCTCTCGGGGGCCACAAACATGAGCATCAAGCGATTCCTCATCTATGACTACATGGCCAGCACAGTGTGGCTCATTGGGTTCTTCGCCCTGGGGTGGCGTCTCGGCGAGCCCGCCGTAGCCGTGCTCGACGTCTACGCCCGGTTCGCGGGCTATGTGGCGATCGGGTTGGTTGTTGTCATCATCGCCACCACGTTCCTGCGCAAGAAGCAGACGGTGGCCGACGACGCCTGATCTTGTGGGAAGTCAGGCCCGGACGCAAATGGCCACGAGGAAGCCGTCGCCGGGGTTGAACGGCCGCAGGTCCCATGTGGACAGCGCCAACTCAACGGCGAGGCCCGCGGCCGCGACGTCATTGAAGAAGTCATCGAACTCGTAGCCGCGGCCGGCGCCGAAACCGATGATGGCCCGGCCATCGTCGGCCAGGTGGCTGCGGAACCGCTCCAACACGTTCACCCGCGTGCTGGGAGCGAGGAACCCGACGACGTTTCCCGCGCAGAGGATCGCATCAAAGCCTCCCTCGATGCCACGAGCCTGCAGGTCCAGCTCAGCGAGGTCACTCACCACCCACGTGGCTTCGGGGTGGGCCGCTCTGGCAGCGTCGATCAGCGCCGGGTCACCGTCGACGCCCACCACGGAGTGGCCCAAGGCCTCCAGACGTCCCCCGTGCCGGCCGGGGCCACACCCTGCATCGAGGATGCGAGCGTTGCGGGGGACCATGGCGTCCACGGTGCGGGTCTCGCCGAGCAGGTCGTGGCCGGCGGCGGCCATCATTTCGAAACGTTCAATGTAGCGACGGGAGTGGCCCGGGTCGGCGGTGATGATGCGGGTCCACTGGCTGGGTTCGAAGTTCACGGGAGCCATTCTCCCGCACAGGTGTGATGTCGGCCAAGCGGCCTCCCCTGCGCGGGGCAAGCATGGAGCCTCCGGAGGGAGTCGAACCCTCGACCGCTCGCTTACAAGGCGAGTGCTCTACCGCTGAGCTACAGAGGCAATGGAGATCATTGTGCACAACACTGCGGTGAAAGGGCAAAGTGAGGGCTCGGCCCTAGGCGCCGGACGCCGCGACGAACATCTTTCCGTGGCCCGTGACGTGCACATGTTCGTCGGCCCCTGCGAAGACCGCCTGACCCTGTTCCAGATCCATCATTGCGTCGTCTCCCCGCAATGTGAAGGACCCTGAAGTGACGAAGCAGATCCGCGCGGAGTCGCTGCGCGGCAGATCCACGCCCAGGGTGCCGACTGGCTGGACCAGCCACACCTCGAACTCCTCGACGGTGGTGGGGTAGCAGTAGACGCCGTCCGCACCCTCTGCCAGCACGGTGTGCACCTCGGTGGGCTCGAACCGCACCACTTGCAGTAGGGCATCCACATCAATGTGCTTCTTGGTCAGTCCTCCGCGCAGCACGTTGTCCGAGTTCGCCATCACCTCAACGCCGGTGCCACGCAGATAGGCGTGCATGACTCCGGCCCCGAGGGTGAGGGCTTCTCCCGTCTGCAGCGTGAAGCGGTTGAGCAGGAGCGCTGCGAGAATGCTGGGATCGCCGGGGAAGTGCTCGTCGAGTTCGACGGCGGTGCGGGCGAAAAGGCCCACATCGCCCGGTGCGTCGAGATGCTTCATGGCGGCGCCGAGAAGCTCGTCCACGAGGTGTCTGCGCTCCCCGAGGGACAGCACATCCAGGAACACCTCCTGCAGGGCAGGGGTGGTTGTCCTGTCCCGCAGCGGCCCGATGACAGACGCCAGTTCCTTTTCGACGCCGAGGGCCTCGAAAAGTTCTGCCGTGCGGATGGGGTCCCGAAAACCCACCAGTCCCTCAAACGGTTCGAGCGCGATGATGGCTTCGGGCTTTGGCCAGTCATCCTTGAAGGAACGATCCGGGGAGGACAGGGGGATGCCCTTGAGGGACTCATGGGCATAGCCGTGTTCGGCCTGTGTGCGGGAAGGGTGGGCCTGCAGGCTGAGGGGGGAGCCAGCCGAGAGGAGTTTCATGAGGAACGGCAATCGGCCGTCGAATGCCTGCAGCGTCGCTTCGCCCAGAAGGTCGGGCTGGGCGATCAGGGCTTCGGACAG
This sequence comes from uncultured Tessaracoccus sp., assembly GCA_965364045.1. Lineage (GTDB taxonomy): Bacteria > Actinomycetota > Actinomycetes > Propionibacteriales > Propionibacteriaceae > Arachnia. The sequence continues at coordinate 2,780 of CBDTVQ010000305.1, forward strand.
ATGGCCGCCACCTTCGATGCGCGCATCGCCCAGAGGATGGGCTCCCAGCCAGTACTCAGCGAATGGCTCTCCATCCGAGGGTTGTTGCAGGATTGTGGGGATGGCGTCCCGGGTTCCCCAGGCGTAGGACTGCCGTGCCCCGTGGATCCTCAGCACGGGGCAACATGAGGAGGGTGGGTCTGGGCTATGAGTGGCATGCCAGCCAGTCAACCTTGTCCGGGGGGTCGGGGCAAGCCTCGTCGTGAGCTGGGTCAATTTCGAGGAATGACATCCGTGTGATTAGCAGGCGTATGATGACTGCCATGTCGCATGCCGCTTCCTTTGATCGCTCGGTCCTCTCCGACGAGGATTTCGCCATCCTGG
>CBDTVQ010000306.1:0-3140 GCA_965364045.1 uncultured Tessaracoccus sp.
ACCTGGAGCAGGCCCGCACCGTCGCACGCCGCTTCGACGAACGCTACGGTCGTTCGGCTGATGATCATCCCGTCTTCCCCCAACCGGAGGCCCTTCTCAGCCGCTCCGGGACGATCCTGGGGCTGGACGGCGCCAAGATGAGCAAGTCCAAGAACAACACCATCGAACTGGGTATGAGTGCAGATGAGACCGCGAAGCTGATCAAGCGAGCCGTCACGGACTCGGACCGCCACATTTCCTACGACCCGGCCAATCGCCCGGAGGTCTCAAATCTCGTCAACCTGGCCGCCCTGTGCCTGGACCGCGCGCCTGAAGACGTGGCCGCAGACATTGGGGATGCTGGGGGCGGGGGACTGAAGAAGCTGGTCACCGAGGCCGTCAACGAACAATTTGCAGAGCACCGTGCCCGCCGCGCCGAGATTCTGGAGGATTCGGGACAGCTGGCCGCCATCCTGGCCGACGGCAACAAGCGGGCAAACGCCATCGCCGACGCCACCTTGGATGAGGTTCGCAGATCCATGCGCATGGATTATTGACCAAAAGCCAAGCGTCTCGACTATTGATGAAAAGCCATGTCTTGGCCTATTGAGAAAAAGCCATGTCTTGGTCTATTGAGAAAAAGCCATGTCTTGGTCTATTGAGAAAAAGCCATGTCTTGGTCTATTGAGAAAAAGCCATGGATTGGTCTACTGACGAAAAGTCTCGCGTCTCGTCCATTGGGAAGAGACCCAAGAGTCTCGTCCGCTGGGGGCACAGAGCACAGAAAAGGGCCCCGATCATGTGATCAGGGCCCTTTCTCAGCGGCTGATTGGTGAGCTACTCAGACAGTGGTCTGCGGCGCATCCTTGACGTCCACCCCTGCGCGGCGACGACGTCGCTTGCGCGGCTTCGCGGCTGCGGCAGCATCGACCTTGGGACGATCGCCCGCAGTTTCGGTGGCCGCGTTGTGGCGGGAGCGTCGCTTCTGGCCTGCTTCGCTGCTGTCTGAGGACCTGCGCTCCGGACGACGGTCCGAGTCGCTGCGTTCCTTGCGCTCGACGCGCTTGGCGCCGGGGAGCTTGCCGCGTGTGCCCGCCGGGATGTCAAGGTCCTCAAACAGATGGGGTGAGGAGGAGTACGTCTCCTCAAGCGGGGGAAGATCCAATTCGAGATCTTTGTCAATGACCTTCCAGCGCGTCGTGTCAGCCCAATCCACAAGGGTGACGGAGACGCCCTTGTGCCCGGCGCGACCCGTTCGACCAATCCGGTGGACGTAGGTGTTGGCAGTGTCGGGGCATTCGTAGTTGATCACGTGGCTGACGCCAGTGATGTCGATGCCTCGGGCCGCCACATCTGTTGCCACCAGAATGGTGATGGTGTCTGAGCGAAACTTCTTGAGCGCGCGCTCGCGGGCAACCTGGTTCAGGTCGCCATGGATGGTTGCGGCCGGAAAGCCGCGGTCCACCAGTTCGTCAGTCAGACGCTGCGCATTCCTCTTCGTGCGGCAGAACACCATCGTTTTTGTGGTATTTGTGCCTTGCACAATGCGCGCCACGATCTCGGGCTTGTCCAGGTTGTGGGCCTGGTACGCGTACTGCTTGGTATCGGGGACGGTGGCCTTGGCATCGCTGCCCTCGGCCCGGATGTTCACAGGACGGTTGAGGGTCGCCCTTGCCAGGGTGAGGATGGGTGCGGGCATCGTCGCGGAGAACAGCAGCGTCTGCCGATCCTTGGGCGTTGCCGCCAACAGCCGCTCGATGTCCGGCAGGAATCCGAGATCGAGCATCTCGTCGGCCTCGTCCAGCACGAGCACCTGAATCTTCGTGAGGTCCAGTGCACGGCGGTTCAGCAAGTCCAGCAAACGTCCGGGTGTACCCACGACGACGTCGACACCGGAGGCGAGCGTGTCCAGTTGCTCGTCGTATCCAGTACCGCCGTAAATGGTGAGGACTCGTGCCTTGAGTTTTGCCCCAGCCACGGACAGGTCTCGTGCCACCTGGAGTGCAAGCTCACGTGTGGGAGCCACCACGAGCGCGCGGGGCTTGCCATGGGTGGGCGGTTTGGGAGCGTGCTCAGCCAGGCTCGTGATGCGGTGGAGCAACGTTGTGCCGAACGCGAGGGTCTTACCCGTTCCGGTGCGTGCCTGACCAATCAGGTCCACCCCGGACAGTGCAAGCGGAATCGCCAGCGACTGGATGGGGAAGGGGTGAACAATACCGGCCTCGGCCAGTGCGGATGTGATGTCTTCATTGATGCCGAGATCGGCGAACGTCTGTTCGCTCGGCTGTTCTTGATCGCTCAGCGTGAAACCTTCATTCGGGCCGGCCCGGGACTTGAGCCCTCACAGGCGGCGGGGAGTTGACGCAACGCGCCGTGCGTGGCTATCCCACGTCCACTCGCCACCCTACTCCACTACTGGCTGGAAAGCTCAGACAGCGCCGAAACCCACCGCACGGACATCGGAGGATCCCAGATCCAGGTAAGCCACCTTGGGTGCAGGCACAACAACACGACGCCCCTGCTCGTCCACAATTTCGAAGAGGGAGTTCTCCGTCACTGCCTTGTGCAGTTGTTCGACGATGTCGTCAGCACTGGTCTTGGTGCGCAGTGTCACTTCGCGGGCCACATCGCTGATCCCGATTCGTACTTCCATCGTCAAACCTCATTCTTGTTCTATGTCGCTTGGGGAAACACTGATCACGATAGCGCGCAGGATCAAAGAGACTCGTGGCGAGCAACGGCTGCGGTGATGTTGTCCCGCCCTCCTTGGGTCTTTGCCCACTCCACCAGCGCTTCTGAGATGGCGGCCGGGTGGGTGGCGGTCTCCCGGACAGCGGAGAAGACGTCGAACATCTCGCTCGGCGAGCTTGCGTAGTTCCAGAGCCCGTCCGTGCACACCAGGAGCCAGCCATTTCCGGTGGGCTCAAGGGTGGTGACCGAGGGCGTGACATCTGCGGAATCGCGGCCGAGCCACTTCGTGATGGAGTGTGCCTGACGGGACTGTTCTGCTTCGATGCGGGACATGCCCAGCATTATTCTCGCCTGTGCCATCGAGTCGTCGGTGGTGAGAAGTTGGCAGGACCGGTCATCGCCAATCCAATAGGCGCGGGAATCCCCGATGCTGCCCACGAAGATCTGGTGCGGCTCCATCACGGCCGCCA
>CBDTVQ010000307.1:0-3123 GCA_965364045.1 uncultured Tessaracoccus sp.
TCGCCAACGCCGGGTCTGCCTCAATCACCAACCGCTCCACCAAATCGCAGGCGGCTTTCCAAGCAAGACCTTCCTGCTGATGGAACCATTGCCTACCCACCAGATCAGCATCAGCCTTGGACAGCTGGGAGCACTTCATTGCCGCCATCCCGGCCCGATACATCTCCAAACCCAGCCCCTGCACCGCAGCCCACAACACCGGATGCCGGTACACCAAATTCAGAACTTCAAAAATCTTCGAGCGGGCATGCCGTGCCGAGACACCCAGCAAACCGCACAGTTCCAGATGAACGAACTCATGGACCTTCGGGGTGCCCTCCCCGCCACCGCGAACAGAGGTCACCAACAACTCATCAATCAAGTCATCATCGATGGCGATGTCATAAGCCACCACCAGATCATGGATGGCGAGCGCCTCATCGGCAGCGGCCTGCCTGCCCGCAACCAGAGCGGCCCTCAGCCTCTCAGCCGCCGCCCTGCCTGTCGCCTTCATGGACCCAGTATACGCTCACATGTACTATTTGCATAGCTCAATTCTCATCTTCTCTCCACCCATTTCCCCTCAGACGTCATCGGAGGATGAGCCCCAGGCCGAGGGCGCCGGCACCTCACCGTCGGGCCAAGGGGCGCGGACATGGCAGAGCTCACTCCCACCATGGCACGATGGTCAGCAATGACGCTCACTGAAGTACTCGCTGGCCCCCGTGACTCCGATTCCCTCTACGAGGGATTCGTGGCATGGGCTGAAGCCGATGGACTCCCGCTCTACCCGCACCAGGACGAGGCTCTCATCGAGATCCTGACCGGGGCCAACGTCATCGTGACCACGCCGACGGGGTCCGGCAAGTCCCTGATCGCACTGGGCGCGCACTTCGTCGCGCTCGCGGCTCGGGGACGGTCTTACTACACCGCCCCAATCAAGGCCCTCGTCAGCGAGAAGTTCTTCGCGCTCTGCTCGGTGTTTGGCGCGGACCAGGTGGGCATGGTCACTGGCGACGCATCAGTCAATCCGGACGCCCCCATCATCTGCTGCACCGCCGAGATCCTCGCCAACATCGCCCTGCGTGAGGGCACTGACGCCGATGTTGACCAGGTGGTGATGGACGAGTTCCACTTCATCGCAGATCGCGACCGGGGATGGGCCTGGCAGGTTCCCCTCGTTGAGCTCCCCCAGGCCCAGTTCATCATCATGTCCGCCACGCTCGGCGACGTCTCACGGCTGGCCAGCGACCTCCAGGAGCGCACCGGGCGCTCGACATCGGTCATCGGTGGGGCTGAGCGGCCCGTACCGCTGGTCTACCGCTGGTCCCTGGACCCCGTCCACGACACCATCGCCGCGCTCGTGGAGAACCAGCAGGCCCCCGTCTACGTCGTCCACTCCACGCAGGCCTCTGCCGTCGAGCGTGCGCAGGCACTGCTGAGCCAAGGCGTGGTGAAGCGCGCCAGCAAGGCAGTGCCCGAAGATCTCAAGGAAGCCCTGGCAGGCTTCAAATTCTCGGGTGGCTTCGGCCAGACGCTGGTGAAGCTGCTCCGTGCCGGCATCGCTGTCCACCACGCCGGCATGCTGCCCCGTTACCGACGCCTCGTCGAGACCTTGGCTCAGCGCGGACTCCTCACGGTCATCTGCGGCACCGACACCTTGGGCGTTGGAATTAACGTGCCCATCCGGACCGTGCTGTTCGGCTCCCTCACCAAATTCGACGGTCGACGGTCGCGCCACCTGCGGAGCCGTGAGTTCCACCAGATCGCCGGACGCGCCGGGCGCGCGGGCTTCGACACCATCGGCTACGTCGTGGCCCAAGCACCCGATCATGACGTCGAGAACGCCAAGATTCTCGCCAAGCATGCCGGGGATGAGAAGAAGCTGAAGTCGGTGCGCCGCAAGAAGCCACCGGAAGGCTTCGTCAACTACACCGAGGCCACGTTCAACAAGCTCATCGAGAGCGAACCCGAGGAACTCCATGGCCGGATGCGCGTGACTCACGCGATCCTGCTGAACCTTTTGCAGCGCGATGGCGACATCGCCGCTGCGCTTGTGAGGCTCGTGGACAGCTGCGTTGAACCCGGGCGCGCACGTCGCCAACTGCTGTCCCGCGCCGCCGCACTCGGCCGTTCGCTCATCCGCTCCGGGGTGGTGACACGTCTGCCGGAACCCACCAGGAGCGGGCGTCGCTACGCCATGGACGAGGACCTCCAACGCGACTTTGCCTTGAACCAGCCCCTCTCCTCATTCGCCCTTGCAGTAATCGAGACGCTGGACGAGGAGGACCTCGAATACGCCCTCGACGTCGTCAGCGTCATCGAGGCCACCATCGAGGACCCCCGTACCATCCTCATGGCGCAGCGGTTCAAGGCCAAGGGCGAGACGGTGCAGGACCTCAAGGCAGACGGTTACGACTATGAGGAGCGCATGCAGATCCTCGACGAGGTGACGTGGGAGAAGCCGCTGGAGGAGAAACTCACCCACGCACATATCGAGATGGCCGCGCACGCACCCTGGCTCTTGGAAACGCCCGTCTCCCCCAAGTCGGTGGTGCGTGACATGTTCACCTCCGCCATGACCTTCGGCGAGTACGTGGCGCACCTGAAGATCCAGCGCAGCGAGGGTCTGCTGCTGCGCTATCTCTCGGACGCCTACCGGGCTCTGCGACAGACCGTGCCGGAGGGCTTCCGCACGGAGGAATTGGAGGACCTGATCGCCTGGCTCGGCGAGGTCACGCGCCTCGTCGATTCGTCCCTGATCGACGAGTGGGTCGCCCTCAGCGCCATGGGCGGCGATGTGGTGCTGACCGACGACGAGATCCCGCCCCCTGCCAAGCCAGTCACCGGAAATCAGCGGGCCTTCCGCGTCATGGTGCGCAATGCTCTGTGGCGCCGAGTTGAGCTCGCCTCACGGGACGACATCAATGGCCTGGCTCTCGTGGACTCGGGCTCACCGATGACGCGCCAGCGCTGGGACGACGCGTTGGGCGATTACTGGGACGAACATGACGATCTGCGCACAGGCCCTGATTCGCGGGGCCCGTCATTCTTTGATGTTGAATCCAAACAGGGCGACGAGAAGTGGGTGGTCCGCCAGGTCATCGATGATCCGGACGGCAACCGCGACTGGGCCATCCACGC
>CBDTVQ010000308.1:0-3112 GCA_965364045.1 uncultured Tessaracoccus sp.
TTGATGCAGGCAACCTCAAACGGGAAAGTTACCGATCCGGACGCCGAACTGTTGCTGGCGGCAACGACGGGCGACGCTGATCGGGTTGCCCTCGCTCTGCGCGCCGGAGCAGACATTGAGGTCCGGGACCCCATGGGCCGCACACCGCTGCTGCTGGCCTCAACCGGCGACCATCTCTCCGTAGCACGCGTACTTGTGGCGTCGGGGGCAAATCCCGACGCGCTCGATGACCGACATGACACACCATGGCTCGTCACGGGCGTGACCGGGAGCGTCGCCATGCTGGAGGTGATGCTGCCGGCGAACCCGGACTTGGCCCTTGAAAACCGCTTCGGCGGGCTTTCGGTCATCCCTGCGAGCGAGCGCGGACACGTCGACTATGTGCGGCGGGTCGTCACCACCGGCATTGACGTGAACCACGTCAACGATCTCGGCTGGACGGCCCTGCTGGAAGCAGTGATCCTCGGCGACGGCGGCCAGGCTCATCAGGACATCGTGCGGATCCTGCTGGGTGCGGGAGCCGACGCATCGATCACAGATGCAGATGGCGTCTCGGCATCGCAGCACGCCCGCTCCCGGAACTTCACGGAGTTGGACACCCTGCTGGAAGCCGGCTGAGCCCCTCAAAGCGACCCATGACCACTGGCCTCCGTTGAACCTTGTCGCCTTTTCGCAACACGTGACGGCGTGACGCTTTGCCTTTGAACAACAAGCGACTCCCCCGCCAGAGGCGAGGGAGTCACCTGAGCTGGGATCAGTAGTTGATCATGTGGCCACCGATGCCCTCGGCGGCCTCCTTCAGCGCCTCCGACAGCGTGGGGTGAGCATGGATGTTTCGGCCGATCTCATCGGTGGTGAGGTCGTAGGCCTGCGCCAGCGTCAGCTCTGGCAGGAGCTCGGTGACATCCGGGCCGATCATGTGTGCGCCAAGGATTTCGTTGTAGCGAGAATCCGCCACGATCTTGACAAAACCGATGCCCTCGCCGAGACCCCAGGCCTTGCCGTTGGCTGCGAACGGGAACTTGGAAACCTTCACCTCGTAGCCCTTCTCCTTGGCCTGCTCCTCGGTGTAGCCGAAGGAGGCAATCTGCGGCTGGCAGTACGTGGCACGCGGAATCATGTCGTAGTTGATGGGTTGCGTCTCTGCCCCGGCGATCGTCTCTGCAGCCACGACGCCCTGGGCCTCGGCGGTGTGGGCCAGCATGAGCTTTCCGGTGCAGTCACCGATGGCGTAAATATTGTCGATGTTGGTGTGCATGAAGTCATCGATGGCGATGGCACCACGATCGGTGGTCTCCACGCCCAGAGCCTCCAAGCCATACCCGGTCAGACGGGGTGCAAAGCCGATTGCAGACAAGAAACGGTCGGCCTCCAACACTGTGGAATCGCCGCCCTTGGCGGGACTGATGGTGACCTTGACGCCGGAACCGGTGTCCTCGATTGCCTCCACCTTCGTGGAAGTCATGACCTTGACGCCCATCTTCTTGTAGATCTTGCCCAGCTCGGCCGAGATCTCCTTGTCCTCGGTGGGGACCATGCGGTCCAGGAACTCGACGATGGTGACGTCCACACCGTAGTTGCGCATCACGAAGGCGAACTCGGTGCCAATGGCGCCAGAGCCGCCGATAATGATCGAACTGGGGAGGCTGTCCTCAAGGATCTGCTCTTCATAGGTGACGACGTTCTTGGAGACCTTCGTTCCCGGCAGCATCTTCGTGGTTGCGCCGGCGGAGATGATGGCGTTGGTGAACGTGACCTTCTTCTTGTTGCCGTCATCACCTTCCACCTCGATGGTGTTGGCGTCCACGAAGGTGCCCCACCCGTGAAGTTCCTTGATCTTGTTCTTCTTCATCAAATAGTGGATGCCCTTGATCATGCGGTCCGAGACCGCACGGCTGCGCTCGTATGCCTTGCCGTAGTCGAACGTCACTTCGCCGCTGATGCCGAAGGTGTCGGCCTCGTCGTTGAAGATGTGGGCGATCTCGGCGTTGCGCAACAAGGACTTGGTGGGGATGCAGCCAACGTTGAGGCACACACCACCCCAGTACTTCTTCTCGACGATGGCGACCTTCAGGCCGAGTTGCGCGGCACGGATCGCTGCAACGTAACCTCCGGGACCGGCACCAAGTACACATACATCAAAGTCGTGGGTCATGCCCAACACCTTAGTCCCGAGTGCGGACCCCACAACACTCGGGTCAAACGACACCACCATCCAATCTCAGGTATGAGATAGGTTGTTTCGATGAGTACAACCAGTCAGGCAATCGGCACCATGATTCGCGACGGACGCATCGCCCGGGGTTGGTCCCAGCAGCGGCTCGCGGATGAGGTGGGCACCGCACAGAGTGCCGTCCATCGCATCGAGAACGGGCAGCAGAATCTGTCTCTCAGCATGATCGATCGCCTCGCCGACGCCCTGGATCAGCCGTTGATCCAGACCGCGACCGAAGGCAAGGTCAACTTCCAGATCACTGGTCCCACGACGCTGTCAGGCGACATCGAGGTCCGTACGTCCAAGAACGCGGCCGTGGCCCTGCTGTGCGCCAGTCTGCTCAACAAGGGCACCACTGTGCTGCGCGGCATTGCGAGAATCGAGGAGGTCGACCGGATCACCGAAGTCCTGACCTCCATCGGCGTGACCATGAAATGGATCGGGGACGGCAAGGACCTCGAGATCCGCCGGCCCGAAATCCTCACCCCAGAGACGATCGACCAGCGCGCCGCGCGCCGCACGCGAAGCATCCTGATGTTCCTCGGTCCGCTGATGCATGATTTCAACTCGTTCCAGCTGCCGTATGCCGGTGGTTGCGACCTGGGAGCCCGCACCGTGCACCCGCACATGTCCGCCCTGCGCCGCTTCGGTCTCCGCGTTGACGCAACGGACGGCCAGTACCAGGCCACCGTCACCCACGACGATGCGCTCGAGCGCCACATCACCCTGGTTGAGCGTGGCGACACCGTCACCGAGAACGCACTCATGGCCGCCGCCCGCACCGAGGGTGTCTCCGTGCTGAGGAATGCCTCTGGTAACTACATGGTCCAGGACCTCTGCTTCTACCTCCAACGTCTCGGAGTGGGCATCGAGGGCATCGGCACCACCACGTTGCGG
>CBDTVQ010000309.1:0-3097 GCA_965364045.1 uncultured Tessaracoccus sp.
TGCAGGGCAACCCGCCCATCTGGTTCAACTTCTTCAACAACTTCTACGGCATGGGGGGCCAGACCTCCGGCGAGACCATGGGCTACGACCTCCTTGCCCGCGTGGGTGCCGGCGTGAACCCGGAAGCCATGCACTCCGAGCGTGTCGACGGGCTCAACCCGCTCGCCGTCGCCGACTCGGTCCACCGCAAGCGCAAGCTGCTCGAGGCGGGTCGTGGCCCGGTCCTCACCGACACCATCACCTACCGCTTCTCCGGCCACTCGCCATCCGATGCCTCCAGCTACCGCAGCAAGGAAGAGGTGGAGATGTGGGAGCAGCACGATGGGCTCAAGAACTACGCCGCCTACCTCATGGAGAACGGCGTCGTCGGCCAGAGCGAGGTGGACGACATCCAGGCCCGCTTCGACGAGCGCCTCACCAAGGTCATCGCCCTGTGTACCAAGGACGAGGAGAGCTCGCCCCGCGTCCACATGGACTTCATCGAGACAGTCACCTACTCCGGCGGGAACGTCGAGAAGATGGCCGACGGTGAGCCGGAACTCCTCGAGGCGCTCGAGGACAACGCCCGCGTCAAGTCCCTGAAGAAGAAGACCCGCACCGCCCTTGACTCCGAGGGCAAGCCGGTGAGCAAGGCGAAGGCCTTCTCGTACCGGGACGCGCTCTTCGAGGCCATCGCCCACCGCTTCGCCACCGATCCGACGGTGTGCGCGTGGGGCGAGGAGAACCGCGACTGGGGTGGCGCCTTCGCCGTCTACCGCGGTCTCACCGAACTGCTGCCGCACCACCGCTTGTTCAACTCGCCCATCTCCGAGGCTGCCATCGTGGGTGCAGGCGTGGGCTATGCCCTCTCCGGTGGCCGGGCAATTGTCGAACTCATGTACTGCGACTTCATGGGCCGCGCCGGGGACGAACTCTTCAACCAGGCCGCGAAATGGCAGGCCATGTCTGCCGGCCTGTTGACCATGCCGCTGGTCATCCGCGTCTCGGTGGGCAGCAAGTACGGCGCCCAGCACTCGCAGGACTGGGCCGCATTGGTCGCCCACATGCCGGGGCTGAAGGTGTACTACCCGGCCACGCCGTATGACGCCAAGGGCATGATGAACCTCGCACTGCGGGGCACGGATCCCGTGGTCTTCTTCGAGTCGCAACTGCTCTACGACCGTGCCGAGGAGTTCGAGGCCGACGGCGTTCCGGAGGGCTATTACGAGGTGCCCGAGGGGCTCCCCGTGGTGCGTCGCGAGGGCAAGGACCTCACGATCGGCGTCCTGGGCGCCACCCTCTACCGGGTGATGGAGGCGGCCGAGACGCTGGAGAAGGAGCACGGCATCTCCACCGAGGTCATCGACCTGCGCTTCGTGGCACCGCTGGACCTCGGCCCCATTGTTGATTCGGTGAAGAAGACCGGACGACTGCTGTTGACGTCCGACGCCGTGGATCGGGGTTCCTTCCTGCACACGGTGGCCTCCCAGGTGGGCACGCTCGCGTTCGACCACCTCGATGCCCCAGTCACCGTCGTGGGTTCGCGCAACGCGATCACCCCGGCTGCCGAGTTGGAGAAGGAATACTTCCCCCAGCCGGACTGGCTCATCGACGCCATCCACGAGCGGATCCTCCCGCTGAAGAACTACACACCGGTCAGCAACCAGACCAGTGCTGAGTTGGCACGGCGTTCCAGGGAAGGGGTCTGAGCGTGACCGCCGAGGTGATCAATGACCCGGTCGCCACCCCGGACGCCCGGGTGGATGCCCTGCGCCTGCTGGTGGACTCGGGTCTGGCGTTGCCTCCACTGACGATGGAATCCAACAACCACATCCACACCATCTACAGCTTCAGTCCCTACACCCCGGCCATGGCATGTCTGCGTGGCCGGGAGGCGGGGCTGCAGGTGGTGGGATCGGTGGACCATGATTCCCTCTCGGCGGCAGGGGAGATGCGTGACGCCGGGGCCATTCTGGGCATGGGAGTGGTGACCGGGTTCGAGTGTCGGGTCATGCTCCATTCGGCGGACGAGGTGGCGTCGGGTCGTGCCCCGTTTGCGACCAGGAAACTCAACAATCCTGATTCTCATGGCGTCGCCTACATGACGGTCCAGGGAATCCCTGCCGGTGCGCGGCAAGAGGTGGAGGACTTCCTCCGCCCCATTCGGGTGGCGCGCCTGGAGCGGACCCGCCGCATGACCGAGGCAGCAAACAAGATCCTCGCTGACCTCGGAGCACCCACCCTGGACTTCGAGACCGACGTCGTCGGCATCTCCCAGTTCGCCTCCGGCGGCACCATCACGGAGCGGCACCTGCTGTACGCGATGTCCGTGGCTCTTATTGCCCGCTTCGGACGGGGCCAGTCACTGGCTGAAGGGCTCGCGGAGTTGGGTGTGGGGATAGCGGACGGCTTGCGCGATGTGCTGACCGATCGGCAGAACCCTTTTCTGGCACACGATCTCCTCGGTCTGCTCAAGGCGCAGTTCCTCAACCGTTTCTACATCCAGCCCACCCGCCTGGACGATGGCGGGGAACTACCGGATGCCCGGAGTGTGGTCGATTTCGCCCTGTCCATCGGCGCCATCCCCTGCTATGCCTATCTGGGAGACGTCTCCGCGTCTCCGACGGGCGACAAGAAGGCCGAGGCGTTCGAGGACTCCTACCTGGATGAGTTGGTGGAATACCTTGCCGAGCTGGGTTTCCCGGCGATCACCTTCATGCCGCCGCGAAACACAGTGGAGCAGTTGGAGCGGATCTCCCATCTGGCGGAAGCGCACGGCATGATCGAGGTCTCCGGTGTTGACATCAACCAGCCGCGCCAGAGCTTCTCCTGCCCCCAACTGGCTGAACCCCGCTTCGCCCACCTCAATGACTCGACGTGGGCGCTGGTGGCGCACGAGGAACTCTCCTCCGCAGACCCAACACGGGGCCTGCTGCACCCGGAGAATCCGATGGCGGAGCTCCCACTGGCCGAGCGCATCAATGCCTACGGGGAACTGGGCCGCCAACTCGTCACCAACAAACTCGCCACACCAGAGGGAGAAGCATGACCAACGAAATCACCGTCACCTCCGAAAACATGCGAGTACTGCTGCGCGGAGTACTGCTGGATGCACATG